>JAEZSL010000037.1 GCA_023443925.1 Bacillota bacterium
TTCACTTTGCTGTCAAATGCTTAAGTTGACAGCAGTGCACAGATGGGAGTTAGGTTGAAAAATAAATTTTTCAACCGCAAGTTTGTGCTTGCGCACAACAAACTTGATATGCACAAAGAGCGTGTGCAAGAATAGAGGTTAGGTTGAAAAAACGAAATACAGTTTTTCAACATCTTGATTTATACGTGCGCTTAAGCGCACAGATGGGAGTTAAAATGAAATATGTTAATCAATTGGGAATTATACTTGGTATTACCTTCCTTGGTGAACTGATACATAATATAATACCCCTGCCTGTTCCGGCCAGTATATACGGGCTCATCATTATGCTGCTCTGTTTATATTCCGGGGCGGTAAAATTAGATAAAGTCAGGGAGGCAGGCAATTTTCTGCTTGAAATCATGCCCTTAATGTTCATTCCGGCAGCTGTGAGCCTGCTTACAACCTGGAAGGAACTAAAAGACATATGGTTTCCGGTGCTTATGATTACGGTAATTACCACGATAATCGTAATGGCGGTAACCGGTAAGACAGCACAGGCAATCATAAAGAAGGACAAGGGTGGTAAAGGTGAAGGAATTTCTGACTGACTCCATATATTTTGGAGTAATTATTAGTTTGGCTGGATATGTTCTGGGAGTAGAATTAAGAAAAAGATTAAAATGCAGTTTATGTAATCCCCTGTTGATTTCAATTATATTTGTCATAGCGGTTTTATTATTGCTGCGGGTCGACTATGACAGCTACAACAGCGGAGCCAAATACTTAAGCTATCTGTTAACACCGGCGACAGTCTGTTTGGCAATCCCTTTATACCAGCAGCTGGAATTACTAAAGAAAAATTTAAAAGCGGTACTCGCAGCTATAGTGGCCGGAATGTTTTCAAGCCTTGGCAGTGTATTGGCGTTGGCCTGTCTGTTCCGGTTAAATCATGTACAGTATGTTACTTTACTGCCCAAATCCATAACAACAGCCATTGGCCTGGGTGTTTCGGAGGAACTGGGAGGGATAACGACGATTACAGTGGCTGTTATTATCATTACCGGTGTTTTTGGTAATATTACCGTGGAGTTGATTTGTAAGCTGTTTAAAATCCATGAACCGGTTGCGGTGGGCCTGGCGCTGGGAACCTCCGCTCATGCGATCGGCACGGCAAAAGCCCTTGAAATGGGTGAGGTGGAAGGAGCCATGAGCAGCTTGTCCATAGCAGTTTCTGGGCTGTTAACAGTAATTGGCGCCTCGGTATTTGCTAATTTTCTCTAACCAGCAAAGAAAAATAGATTATAAATAATTTTTTACAATAGAATCAACTGCAAAAATAAAAAGGAGAATTAACCTTCAAGCCTAAGAGAAAGGAGAATAAACTGTGATAATCAGAGAAGCAGCACATCACGAGAGAAATGAGTTGTTCTTAGAGGGTTATAAAGTTTGGAGCAAAAATCGTACATTTGAACAATATTGCGTTGATAACCGTAAGGAAGATGCCTACGGTACGAGATACGTGATGGAACAGGACGGTAAAATCCTATGTTCCCTGATTTTACTTAGATTAAAGGAAATCTGGGGCTGTAAGATCTATGGTTTCGGATCGGTGCTGACACCTGCCCAATATACCGGTAAAGGGTACGCTACCGGATTATTAAAGTACTGCATCGAAAATAATCGAGAGGAAAACTCCATGCTGTTTTTATATTCGGAGATTAATCCGGCATTCTATGAAAGATTTGGGTTTAAAGCGCTGCCCCCTCATCTGCAGAAAGACAGTAAGGCAGCTTGTATGGCCTTATGTACCGAAATGCTGTGGGCACGGCTGCTGAAAGCACCGGCAGATGTGATACCTGATTATTTTTAGAAATTCAAGTGTCAAAAGGTCTCATAATGTGTATTTTATGAATATAGATGGAAATTCATTCTTTACACAAAATTGGCCTTTTGATACTTGAATTAAAATTCAAAAACTAAAGTCAACGGATACATAGGCTTCAATGGTTAAATTACCTGGTTCGATGGGAGTTGTAAAAGTACGCTCACTTAAGACTCTTTGAGAAAAAGGCATAACAGGAGCACTGTTTTCAATAATTTTTACCGGAACCGGTGCCGCCGTCAGTCCTAACAGCACAGCCAGAGAATCAGCCTTATCCATAGCGTTTATTACTGCCTGGTTAAGTGCCTGCTGATAATAAGACTGAACATCCGATATTTCAAAGGATATAAAATCTACGGTATTAGCACCGTTTGCTATGGCACCGTCAATAACCGCTCCTACCCGTTCCATCTCCTCCAGCCGGATTTCAAATATGTTACTTACCGTAAATCCCCGGTCTATCTGGTTACCGTTTTCATATTCATAGCGTCTGTCAACGGAATAACGGTAAGTCTTAACATCGGATATCCCGCTGCTACTTAAGAAATCGATAACAGCTTGGCTTAATTGTGCATTTTCTGTCTGAATGGCGGAAAGATCATCTCCGGCTGTTTCTACTCCGAGACGGATAACCGCCATGTCGGGTACTGCATTTACCTGCCCCTGTCCGGTTAAAGTCATGGTTTTAAAATTGTATGAATTATCATAATCATATCTGGGCATTGCATCCACCCATAAATTTAATCATATAAATATATGTTGCAGACAGTTTATTTAATAACCGATTGGTATATTAAATAAACAGAATAACATATTTAGAAAACAAAATTGTATACTTACAGCTTTATAGAATCTCCACCATTTCTTCCGGCAATGCCATAATCTCTGAATATAAAACATCACGGAAGTCAATCCGCATTTTATCGGTTAACTCAGTTTCCGGAACAGAACCATATTCTGTCGTACCGGTTAAGGCGGAGGTTCGTCCTTTGCGGATAAATTTATTTATGTCTTTTTTGGCAGGTGCATTGTATTTTTCTTTGAAACGGATTAATCCATCGGAGACATAAAAGAGCTTAAAGCCCTCCGAGCAGGGTATTTTTAGTAATATATCCCGGGATATCAGGTTCTGGTAGGCACTGATGCCATACTTAATATATTGAAAACCGGACAGGATGTCCCGGTAGAAGGAGGCGGTTTCATATTTATATAAAGTAGCAGCCTCCATCATTTTTTCCTCCAGCTTTAAGCAAAATGTATCCAGCTTTTTCACATCCGTAAACATTTCCATAAGGCAATTCCGATTTTCCGTAAAGGAAGCTTTATTCAGAGAAATCGGAAGCAGGTGATAATCAAAAGTATATTCCTCTCCTGTCTTTATAATGGGATATAGATTCCGGAAGGAAGCTATGATGTCAATAAGGGTATATCTGCTTCGGAAGGGGCCAAAAACCTCCTCCTCCCTTTCTGAGATTATGGTCAGAGGATTGTCCCGATAGAGCAGGGGACTGTAATCCGCTATTTTCAGATAAACATAACGCTGATCATTTTTCATCTGGGATTTAAAATGAGGCTTCTCGGTTTTAATCAGTTGACATTCTAACAGCCGGGCTTCTAAGTGGGTATCCGTAACTATGTATTCGATATCATGGATAAAGCAGACCAGTTTTTTGACCTTTTCCCACTTGGGAGTCTTGGCAAAATAAGATTTCACTCTTTTTTTCAGACATTTGCTTTTTCCGATATATATGATCATGCCATCGGCATTATAAAACTTATAGATGCCGGGAAGTTCGGGTATGGACTTTAATTTTTCACTAATATGGTCTGTAACAACAGACAATTTAATCACCTTTTTCTGTAAACTATTCTTTTTTTTCTGATTATATATTATAATGAATTTTGTAAAGTTACAACCTAAATATAGTGATGTTACATAGTAACAATAAGAGCATTCTTTCAAGTACGTTTGGATAAGGTTCTGTATTCAAACTAGAAAAAGAAAAAATCTAAACTATGCATAAGAATCAGAGCATATTTCCAGGTGCGAACTTCGGAGCGGGAAAAATATAATCATACTAATACATCGACCCTTAGACCCGCTGGCTAATCCGGACAGCAGGTTTTTTTAAACTAAAGCAACACTTGAGTTTTACATTTTTATGGTAATAAAACCGGATTTTGGAGTATTCAAGTATTAGTTGCTTTTCTTTTTCCGGACAATTGATACAATAAAGATGCAAGGTGCTTACCGAAGGGATGCATAATCTTATCAACCTAATAATCGAACTGTATTTCGAACCGGCATGCATTGGCACAGGAAATATTCAGCTGATAATTCCAAAATAAATAATCAGGATAAAGGAGAATACGTATGTTTAATACCGCTTTTGTAGGAAAGAAGATTGCACAGTTAAGAAAAGAAAAGAATATGACCCAGATGGAGTTAGCAGATATTTTGGGGGTTAGTTATCAGGCTGTCAGTAATTGGGAAAGAGGAAATTCCATGCCGGATATCTCAAAGTTACCGGAACTTGTAGGTTTGCTGGGCTGTAGTATAGACAGCCTGTTATCAGATAAACAGGAGAGTGCTTTACTGGAACATGTTATAAAAGGAGATGCTGAGGAATTCGTAAAAGAAGAGAAAATAACTCTGAACACAGTGGCCTCTGCCGCACCGGTATTAAAACCCAGCCAGACTGAAGATCTGTTTAGTACCGTGCTTAAGGATAACAGGGAATTGCTTTCAACAAAGGATTTAGTAAGCATTGCACCTTTTGTCAGCGAAGAGTTCTTAGAAGAGTGGATTTATAAAATTGATGCCATAAACATAGGTGATTTAACCGCTCTGGCTCCCTTTCTAAACGAAGAACTTCTGGATCACCTGGTTAAGAATCTGACAGAAGCCGGAAAATTGTCCCAGATTGTAAGTCTGGCTCCTTTCTTAAGTGAAGAAACCCTGGATGATCTGGTGAAGAAAGCTGCGGATGGCGGAAATATTAAGGAAATACAGGGACTGGCTCCTTTCTTGAGTGAAGAAACCCTGGATGACCTGGTTAAGAAAGTAGCAGAAACGGGAAATCTTCAGGAAATACAGGGTTTGGCCCCCTTTTTAAGTGAAGAAACCCTGGATGATCTGGTTAAGAATATTACCGATATAAAAAGCCTCCGGGAAATCCAGAGTCTGGCTCCTTTCTTAAGTGAAGAGGCCCTGGATGGTTTGGCAGAGAAAGTTGCCGATGTGGGAAATACAAAGGAAATTGTTGGACTGGCACCTTTCTTAAGTGAAGAAACCCTGGATAAACTGGTTTTAAAAGCACTGGAGAAGGGAGATATATCGGAATGCTCCGGACTATATCCCTTTCTGGGACATGAAACATTGCATAAATTAGCAGATTCTTTGGTTAAGAAATACGGTTTCAGTGCTATAAAAGAACTGGCTCCATTCCTTTAAAAATAAGTTTTAACCGGATCAGGCCTCTTTGCATAAGAGAGGGACTGATCCGGCTGTATGATAAATTATAAGCGGAGGAGAGCATTCAATATATGAGGGAATTATTATTAAAAAGAAAGGGAAAGTTTCTGCTGTACCTTTTTGCCACTTTTTTATTTATCATAGACCATTTTGTACAAATGGGGATATTTGCTCTGATTCTGGACGCCATCCAGAAAGGGGATATGAAATATTATAAAATTGTCGTAATCGTAACGATTGTGTTTATTATCTACTCACCTTTAAACTTTATCCTGTCCAGGATGCTCAGGATAAGGTATATGAGAGATACGATTCTGGATATAAGGAAGCAGGCTTTTGATAAGATAGTCAATCTGTCCTTTAAACAATTTTCACAGAAATCCAAGGAAATTTACATATCAAACTTAATCAATGATATCAATATATTTGAAAAGAAATTCTTTATCAGCCTGTTAAATTATCTGATCAATATGGGAATGTATATATTTTCCCTGATTTTCCTGGTGCTGCTGGATTACAGACTGGCAGGGGCCATGTTTTTATTCTCTTTAATGTTATTTGCCCTGGCTCATTTATTCACAAGAAAAATGACAGACTTAGAACAGGAAGTATCAAGCAGCAACGAACAGTTTACCACGGATATGTCCAATACCTTTAACGGGATTGAAATTTTAAAACTCAATAATATCGAAGATAAATTCCTGATGAAAAGTATTGACACCATAAGCCGGACCGAGAAGAAAAAATATGCGGCCAACGTGTTTAATGATATGCAAAGGAATGTAATCCGGATTCTGGCTTTTGCGGTATCAGTAGGTGTAATGCTTTATCTGGCCTATGATTTCCAGAAAGGTATGTCACTGGGAAAAGCCGGTCTGATTTTTCAGTTGTGTTCCTCCATCAGTAATTTTTTAATTAGTGCGTTTCCTATGCTAAATCAGATAAAAGCCTCTGTCAGTATATATGAAAAGATTGCAAAAAGCGAGGATTATAAGGAAAATCAGAATAAGAATACCAGAGAGTTTGTATTTGAAAACCAGATTCGGGTAGACAATATTAATTTTAATTATGATAAAAAACCGATTTTACAAAATGCCTCATTTACTATTGAGAAAGGCAGGAAATACCTGATTAAGGGGGTAAGCGGCGCAGGCAAGTCCACTCTCCTTAACCTCCTTGCCATGGCAAATGACGAGTATGAGGGAGGTATTGCCGTAGACGGTGTCAATTACCGGGATATCTCAGAGAAATCCTTCCATGAAAAGGTGGCTTTTATTTACCAGGATGTATTCTTATTTGAGGATACGATAAGGAATAATATTGCATTATATAAAGAGATTCCCGAGGAACAGATCGAATATGCCGCTAAGGTCTGCGGGCTGGAATCCATTATACAGGATAAAAAGGAAGGGATTAATGAAAGGCTGACCGAAAACGGAAGAAACCTATCCGGCGGACAGCGCCAGAGAATTTCCATTGCCAGGGCTATTGCGAAAAATGCGGAGATTCTGTTTGTAGATGAAGGGACTTCCAGTTTAAACGAAGAACTGGGCAGAGAGATTGAGAAACTGTTCTTAAAATTAAATCATACGGTAATTGCTGTCAGCCACCGGTTTTATGAAGGAGTAACCGATCAATACGATTATGTAATCGAACTGAAAAACGGTAAGGTAAACCGGTACACGGCAAAAGAATATTTTGATGAGGTAATTTCATGGTAAAAAAATTAGTGCAGGTGCTTCCATATTTAATAATGGCCTTAGCCATTACAATTGTAACTTCCGTTCTGGACGGCTATGTAACCAGGCGGATGATGTCCACCCTGGATTATGCCCTAAAAGGAGAGGTGGAAACCATAAAGCAGCTGGCACCGTCCTTATTGATTATGGCTTCTGCTTTAGTTCCTCTTGGAATCCTGACAGCTCTTACAGGTAATTTATTTAAAAATAGAGCGAATATCCAGTTGAAAAAAAACTATATATCCAGAGTCTTTCATAAAAATATCGCAGAGTTCCAGAAAGAAAATAACGCTAAGTATTTATCCAGTATGACCAATGATTTTGATACCTTAGAGACCAATCTTATTGGCGGAATATACACTGTGGGGAGCGGAATCGTTAATTTTATGGTAGGAATCTGGCTGTTGTCCACCGTTAATAATATGATGATCCTGCTGGCTTTCGCCGTTATTGGGATAAATCTTTCAATCTCCCTGCTTACAGCAAAGCCCATAAACCAGTCCTACAAGGAGCGAAGTGATATGTTTGACGGGTATACCGCCTACATTAAGGAAGTACTGTCAGCTTTTCATATAGTAAAAAATTATAATCTGCAGGATAAGGTAACCAAGGATTATTACAAAAAAAGCGATGAGATTCAGCATAAAGGATTCTTAATTGAAAGAATGGTAACTTTTATAAACAGCACGGAATTTTTTTTCATGAACGGTTCCATATATGGCATTATCTGTGTTATCGGTTACTTTGCCGTACAGGGTAAGATAACACCGGGCGGTGTGTTATTAGTGGTGGAAGGTATTCAGCGTATGACCTGGCCCTTATTTGAGATCAGCGAATGTCTCCCCAAGTTATTCACCTCCCGCAGTCTCATCAAGAAAATGGAAGATACGCTTAAGAATTCCGATACCTATGTGGAGACAGTGGAATTAAAAGAATTTAAGGAAAGCATCGAATTTAGTGAGGTGGCTTTTCATTATGACGATGATGAGAGAATGATCTTATCGGATATTAATCTGGATTTTAAAAAGAACGGTAAATACTTAATCGTTGGTCCCAGCGGGGGCGGTAAGTCAACTCTATTAAAATTATTCCGCAAATATTTCAGCCCGGTGAACGGGTATATTACCATAGACGGCCATAATATCAGGGATGTGAAAAGAGAAGCGTACTTTTCCCTGGTTGCCAATATAGAACAGCAGGTTTTCCTGTTTGAAGACAGTATCAAGAATAATATTACTTTGTATAAGGAATATTCCCCGGAGGAAATCAACGCTGCCGTAGAGGCGGCCGGGCTGATGGATTTTATCAGCCACCAGTCAGCCGGCCTGGACTTTATTATATATGATAACGGCAGGAATATATCCGGAGGGGAAAGAAGCCGGATCGTTATAGCCCGGGCATTGTTACATAAGGCAAGTATCCTGTTTATGGATGAAGCATTTGCGTCTCTGGATATGGAGCGGGCCAGAGAAATTGAAAAGACCATCCTTAACCTTAAGAATATTACTGTTATTAATGTCAGCCATGTTATTTTTAAAGATACAAAGCCTTTGTATGACCGGGTAATTACCGTTAAGAAGACGGCGTATTAAGGTGCTCCGTCCTTTGCCGGTACTTAGCCCATACGTTCTCAAACCAGTTATCCGGACTAGGCATTTCACGAGGAGGTATATATTCGGAAGTATAATTCCTACCGTTCATACAGGTTCTTAATATCTTATGAGAATCCTTAGCAACACCGGGCCGGCAGGTGAAATCCGGGCCGGTAGCCGGCTGTTCACCTGCTTTTTCTATTACCAGTGCACAGCCGGCTGTGCCTGAGTCTTTTGCTGCTTTTTTCATAGCGGAAAGTATGGCAAGCTGTGTCATAAAGATATCTCTGGTCTTTAGCAGTTCCGGAAGTTCACCGGGTAAAGGGGTACTTTCAAAAAGGCTTTCTAATGCTTCTTTCAGCTCCTGTTCCAGTGCAGCAAACTTTTTATAATCCCGGATATGTGCTGCATGTAAACTCATCTTTTTCTGCATTTCCATTCTTTTATCCATAATAATAGAAAATGGTGCTTTAGCTTTGGTGGCGGAACCGGTCAGCTGCTTAAGCAGTGTTTTCATCTCCTGTATGGCCTTGTCTTTAAACTCCTCTGTGATAGCAGGAGCAGGAGAGGTGGTATAAGCAATATGCTGGGCTGCCCGCATGGAACCCACCTGACCGGAATTTAAGGCGCTGCCTCCCGGACGCTGGGGTCCAAAGGTGCCCGCTGCTTCTCCGGCGGCATATAAGCCCTGAATGCTGGTCTCCCAGTTGCAGTCCACTTCCAGTCCCCCGTTGTTATGCTGCGCACAAACGGCTATTTCCAGGGGTTCTTTATATAAATCGATACCCTGGCTTTTATACAGTGCAATGGCCTGGGGATTCATTCTTTCCAGACGTTTAATAGGAGTAGGTTCCAAGGCACCGGAAGACTTAAGATAATGAAAGGTTTCCGGCTCCAGTCTGTTAAAACCGTCTTTTAAACAGGCGGGATCCTGGCAAAAGTCCAAATAGACACGGTGCCCCAGATTATGAATTTCATGGTGGACCAACAGGTCAATGCGGGAAGAGGCATGTATTTTTGCAGCATGAAAAGGCCATTGATAGCCTTTTAAGAACACCATATCAAGGGCTTTATAGGGATTCTCAAAATAATCCGGAAGGAATTCCCGTTCCTTGCCATTTTTGTCTACGGAAATATATCTGGGCAGAACCTGCTGATAGGTACCCGATACATTCCAGCGGAATTTGGTGGAAGCCAGGCCATACTGCCACTGGTCCAGATTGGACGCGGCGGCGCCTGCCTCCAGTGCCATCCCGGTCATACCGGTCTGGCTTACGGGGTAAACTGAATCAAAATAACAGCCGGCCGGTCCGCCGGTGGCAAGAATGACCTGTCTGGCTCTAATTATGGTGAGGCCCATGGAAGGAGCGTCCAGGTTGTTTTTATTCAGACAGAGGAGGCCTTCTATATGATTGTTACATACCAGCAGCTTAAAGACCATATAACCGTCTAAAATGCAGAGTCCCTTTTTCTTCACCGAAGCTTCCAGACACTGGGTCATATATCGGCTGGTCAGGGGGCCGGCACTGGTTGCTCTCTGCCTGGGATCATGATCAGTTTTATAACCGACATATTCCCCGTATTCATTGGTGGGGAAGGGGACTCCCAGGTTAGCCAGTTTAATAAAACAGCGGATGGAATTGGCGGCTTCCGCCAGTGCGGTATCGCCGTTGACGCGGCCGCCTTCCGTCAGATCCAGGGCCATTTGCCGGACACTGTCGACGCCGTCGGACGCCAGGGATAATTTATAATAGGTCTGTTTGTCACTGCCGGCATTCCGGCTGGTACCCATATTAACTCCCTCGGTAAGCAGAGCGATATCCCTGCGGCCCAGATCATACAGCCAGTCCGCCGCATTAAAGCCGGCACTTCCACTGCCGATTACCGCGGTGTCGAGAGCTAGAACGGGGACCTGGATACCGTTAATCTGAAAGGTTGTATTTTCCATATAAAAACCTCCTGGTGTTATTCTGAATGTTCTTTTGAGGCATTAAACTGAGTGCTTTGGTGATGTTTAATTACAATCTGCGGATATGGAAACCGCCGTCGGCGTTGATAATCTGTCCCGTTGCGAAATCCAGCAAACCGCTTTCCAGTGAAAGAACGCAGTCGGCAACATCTTTTGGTGTACCAAACCGGCGTATGGGGGTAATACCATCCTCAATAAGCTTTTCATATTTACTTTTAACTCCGGCGGTCATATCCGTCATAATAATTCCCGGACGAATCTCAAACACCGGAATGCCAAATTCAGCCAGTCTGTCTGCAAACAGGGAGGTTACCATGGAAACACCTGCCTTGCTGATACAATATTCTCCACGGTTTGTTGAAGACGTATAAGAGGAGATGGAGGCGACATTAATGATCCGGGGAGTATAATTGTCCAGTCCCAGGTTTTTGAAATCAATCATGGCATTGGCGGCACTCTGGCACATAAAAAAGGTTCCCTTTAAATTGGTATCCAGGACAAAGTCGTAATTCTCTTCTGTGGTTTCCAGTATATCCAAGCGTTTTTTCGGTGCGGTGCCTGCATTATTTACAAGGAGATCCAGGCGGCCGTATCGTTCTTTAATCGTAGTAAAAAAATTTAGCCGGTCATTTGAGCTGCTGATATCACATTTTATATAGCAGACATCAACGCCGGAGGACTTAAGCCCGGCGATTAACCCTTCCGTTTCCTGTTCCTCTGTTACACCTGTCATAAGAACCCGGTATCCTAATTTAGCTAGTTCCTCTGCAACCGCCAGCCCGATTCCCCGGCGGGAACCGGTAACGGCTGCTACTTTCTGTTCCATAAAAATCTCCTTTCAACTTAACTTTTTTCAATAATAGCAAAATATTACAGTGTTATAGTATTGACCAAACAAATAAACTGGTTATTAGCATATGCTGCTCTCTGTACAAGCTTCAGCTTTGAAATTGTATTAACTGCAGGACGCATAACTATAGAATAAAACTATAGGACATAACTACAGGACATATATATAGCAATGGTGTTACGTAAGTACCGAATGTTTGTATTATTTAGCAAGAATTTGTCTGTAATAGGGTTGATAAATTTCAGCATCACGGATTACACAGCCGGCAACGCTTCCTGCCCGCATCAGTTCGGAACATTTACCGCAGGCAATACAGCATTTACCGGTTTTCAGTGTACCGGTATGCAGAAGGTCATTTGCGAATTCCGGATAGGCAAAAGCCTCTCTTCCAAAACCCGCCATATCGGCCAAATCGTTTTCAAGCATACCGGCTGCCAGATTAACGGAATACTGCCGCAGATAGGAGAGACCGGAAGTAATGACGGTAAGTCCGGGAACAGACTGTTTTACCTGACCCACACAGCTGCACATTCTGGCCACACCCTCCAGAGGATGTTCTTCCGGTATATAAGGCCCGGAATCGTAAGGACGGTTCACATGGGGATTAAAGTAGGGGTTTCCTATGGTAAAGTTAAGGAGCTGTATATCCGATTCCTGATAAAGGAGTTTAACCAGCCTTGCGGGTTCGGTCATGTCAGGAGCCAGCCCGGTGCCTTCTGAAACTCCGAACCCCCAGGGGTACGCCAGTCCGTCGTACAGGTTCATTCGGGAGGTGGTAATAAAATCAGAAGGAACCGCTGATTTTACGGCTGCTATGGCTTCTCTTAAAAGCCGGGTACGGTTCATAAAGCTGCCGCCGTATAAGCCTGGCCTTTCATAGGCGGAAAGCAATTCGGA
The DNA here is from genome assembly GCA_023443925.1 of Bacillota bacterium. The sequence goes on from JAEZSL010000037.1 coordinate 12,387, forward strand.
TAACAGATACCGGTGGCAGGCTTTAATATCCACGCCGTCAAACCCTGCTTTTAAAGCAAGTCTTGCAGTTGCGGCATATTTTTCCGTTAATCTTTTCAGGTAATCATCGCTTACAATACTAGAATCCGTAAGGGGCTGTTTTTCTTCCAGCACCGGATTGCGGTATGCGATTAACGGTGCCGGGAGACCGGCGGGTTTTGAATATCTTCCGGAATGGGTTGCCTGCATAATCAGGACGGGTTCAAAACCATTTGCTTTAAAGGAAGTTTCATGGATATCTTCTACCATGGCTTTGAAAGTATCCAGGTTTTTTTCCGTCAGCAGCAGCTGTCTTTTGTTCGCTCTTCCTTCGGGAACAATGGCAACAGCCTCCACCCAGATAAGGCCTGCGCCACTTTGAGCAAAACGTTTATAACGGCGCAGGGTAAGGATATCGGGACTGCCCTCCGCTGTGCCGTCGCAGCCCTCCATGGGCTGTATTGCCAGCCGGTTATGTACTTTGTGGCCATTGATATCAAGGGGCTGCTTTAAGGATTCCGTATGAGTGGAAAGCGGAAGTTCAATCTGTAATTCTTCTGCCTTTTCTCTTACGGCTTCCAGGGATGCATAATGAAATTTTTCATGCTGCATAAATCCACCTTCTTTCCAGTTTCTTTTCTTTTTTAATGTTGATTCTTATCTCAGTATGGAATTGCCAGTCGGAACTACCGCCTGTTTCTGAGAAAAAATAAATAAACTATAAAGCTAATAGCAACAGGCAATTGCATGGTATATTCGGAAAATTGCCTTAATTTATTATAACCTGTAGTGACTTGTTAAACAGCAGGATTTTCTGCCCAAAAACATGCGCTTTTTGCGGAGGAAGGTAATTTTATTTTTAAATAAAGAGTGTTTGTGCTAAAATTGAAGCTAATTGCAGCGTTTATAGAGAGATGAATAAGGCGGTGATAATTTGTAGCAAGATTCAGATATACATTTTATTTATTTAGAAGTTAGAGGCTTGTAAAAAATATAGTGTTTGAGGGAAAGGCAGCCTCAAGAGAGAGGCAGTATCCCGGGATAAATTGGGATATTAGGTGGATGTAAATATGACAGGATTAACTTCAGTAACGTTCCGTGGTCTGAACGCGGAAACCATAGTGGAACTGGCCGTGCAAGCAGGGATTGACGGTATAGAGTGGGGAGGAGATATCCATGTACCGGAAGGAGACTTGGAAGCAGCCGGATATGCCGCTGGTCTGACGAAGAGAGCCGGATTAAAAGTCTTATCCTACGGCAGTTATTACCGGTTAGGGAATGGAGGAGACTTTTCCTCAGTGCTTAAAACTGCCGGTGTATTGGGGGCTCCCAATATAAGGATCTGGGCCGGCAGTATTTCACCGGAGACTGCCGGAGAGGAAGATTATAAAAGAATGGCAGATGAGCTGAAGCAAATCTGTTTCCAGGCACAAAAGACAGGTATTACCGTAAGCCTTGAATATCACAGAGGAACTCTTACGGAAACTGCTGTAAGTACATTAAAACTGATCGGGCTGGCAGAAAGCAAAAACCTATACACTTACTGGCAGCCAAACCCGGATATCACTCATGATGAAAACTGTGAGGAACTGCAAATGGTTAAGCTTTATCTATCCCATATCCATACCTTTCACTGGAAAGCCGGCAATATCCGGTATCCGCTGGCAGAAGGAAAAGCAGAATGGCTTAATTACCTTCGTGTGGCAAAACTGGATTTAAAGAAAAGTGCTTGTATCCTGGAATTTGTCAAAGACGACAGTATTCAGAATTTTATGACTGATGCTGCGGAATTGAAAAATTATCTTTTAGAGCTTTAAACTTCTTTCTGTACTGCAGGGGGGAACAGCCCTGGTTTTCCCGGAAGATCCGGATAAAATGATCGGAATTCTGATATCCGCAGGCAAAACAAACCTCGGTTACGGGGAGTTTTGTATAGCTTAACAGTTTTTTAGCTTCATTAATCCGGTATAAAATCAAGTATTCTTTAAAACCATAGCCGGTTAATTCTTTAAAGACCCGGGATAAATAATACTGGCTGATAAAATATTTTTTAGCCAGTTCCTCCAGGGTAATTTTATCCCGGTAATTCCTGGCGATATCCTGCTGAACCTGCAGTACAATCTGAACCGTCTGGGTGTCCTTCTGCCCGGGAAAGGCAGAACTGTTATCCCGGTACAAAAGGAGCAGGGTCTCCGCTGCCAGCATTGCGGCCCTGGTTTCCCAGAAGACTTTTTTCTGTTCACATTCTCTTGCGGCTTTCTGAAAGCATCGGGTAAGTCTTTCTGCCAGTTTCGGCCCAAGAGGTATTACATGGTTAAAATTCTCGGGTCTTTGCATCAATAAAGAAAGCAGTATGGGTTCTGAAATGGCCAGCAGGCATAAATCGGTGGTAATGGTCAGCACATACCGGTTGTAGGGAACTGTTTTCATAACCAGTTCATGCTGTTCCAAATCACTTATTACCACAAGGGAATCTGCTTCTGCCGTCATACGGATGCCATTGATTTTAAATTCCGCAGAGCCTTCCCTTACCAGGATCAGTTCGTGATAACAGTGAAAATGATGCCCCAGTCCGCTGCGCTCCAGGCTTTTTTCGTAATAGGCATTTACCGGTGCCGATGTCTTTAATTCGTTCGATTCATTCATAATAAACTCCTATCTGTGCGCTTAGGCGTACAGTAATATAGTTTCTTATAGCTCCTCTACAGCGGAAGTGCCGGTTTTCTGAATCATACTCCGCCACTTTCCCGGAGATACCCCGTATTTCCGCTTAAAGGCTTTGTAAAAAGTATTTACTGAATTAAACCCTACCATAGCGGGAATTTCATTAATATCCACATAGGTCTCTAAAAGTTCTTCTACTTTTGTAAAGCGCAGCTGCTCTATAAACTCCCCCAGGCTTTTCCCTGTATGGCTTTTTACAAGGGTAAAGACATACTTTTCGGAAACATAGAATTTATTACCGATGGACAAAGCACAGAGCCTGCTGTCCTGGTAATTATATTTTATATAATCAATCATTTCATTTTTTTGCTTAAAATCCTCTTCCGACTGCCGGATAATCTTATGATTGCACAGTTCAATACAGGGTTCATAAAAGGAGGAGAACAGGTCAATTACACACAGTTCTTTGGAGTATTCCGGAAGACTGATGGTTTCGTCCGCATTCAGTATATCATAGGAGGCGCTTTCTAAGGTATTTCGCAGTACATAGAAGGCCTGGCTGATATCCGTTTCCGATAACAGGCAGGGCTTTGCAAGGCTCTTTAGCAGCTGCCTGAAATCCTCCTCAAAGTACCTGGGATCTCCTATAAGAAGGATTTCATAGAGTCTTTGGGCAGCCTTATTTCCTAAGAACATGCTGTCACGGTTCTTTTTCCGGTCGTACCAGGTATGGACCGGTTCATTCTTATCGGAGAGACGCAGTGCGTCCTGGGCATTGGTGCAGCTTACACACACCTGCCGTATTCCATAAGCAATGGTACCGATGCCAAAGATGATCTCCGCCCCGCAGGTTTCCCGTACAATACCGGTCATTTTGTCCAGACAGGTATAAAAAGCACCAAGGTCACTGCTGCTTTCCTCCGGCAGATTAAAAATAATGCTTGTTTTTAAGGTTTCACCATTATAAAAACAGATAGGAAAATCAAAATCCGCTTCCAGCTGTTCTCTTATGACGCCATTGACTCTTGTGGTAATATCCAGTTCCTGTCCGTTTTCAACGGTTTCCTCGATCCGCATGATACATACAAGAAAATTTTCGCTGATAAAATGAAAGATGTTCATGCATTTTTCTTCATCTTCAAGGGTATGAATCCTTCCGTTTAGCATACGGTCAAGGAGATTGCTGCCAATGGAGGTTTTCATAAGGTTAAGTTCTTTTTCATACCGCTTGCTTTGACTGTCCAGGGAGATGATCGTATTGGAGATATAGTTATATTCATTTTTTTCATCCGGCGGAAAAGATATGACCTTTTGTATGGAGTCCATCATTTTTTTAAACGGAGAATACTGATAATAAGCAAGGGTCACAGAAGTCAGTATGCTGACCAGTATGATAAGCATAGCGTATAAAATGATAAATTGCCATACTGAACTTACTCTTTCAGCAAAATAATTTTCCGGAATTCCCATTACGGCAGTTAAGCCAAGTTCGGGATTTACTGTCTGCATCACGGTGTAAGCGGTATGGTTAACCGTCAGCTGGCTGAGCTCTTTATCAAGCAGGAGAGGGGCATCGGAAAAGTTCTTATCAAGAATTTTGGTTCCGGTCCGGTCGGTTAAGTATATAAAGCTGTCGGCAAGCACTTCGCCGGAAGCAAAGCAGGAAAAAAACTCCTGGTAATCCAGTATAAATACGGTAACGCTTTTTACGGTAAGTGCCGACTGTCCCGTGGACGGAACAGCAATATGTATGGTATCTTCCTGTACCTGATTTTGTCCCGGAACGAAAGTCCAGTTAGCCCGGTATGCTGAAAGAAAGTCAAACCTCCCATGAGCGGAGAGGACCATATCGGTCCAGGCCTCCTTTGAGCAGCCTTCTATTTCATAATAATCTTTATAGATTAGCTGGCGGTCAGGGCTGGTCAGGGTTTTGGAGAGAAAGATCGGGTTATTTTTAAACAGGATATAGGCATTCTTAACCGTATTATCGGATGCCAGAACATTTAGCATAAAGGTCTGTGCCTTCATCAGTGACATATAATCTCTTGGACCCATTTCTCCCTGAATATTTGAGAGGCGTGTTGTGTCCTGTTCATCGATGATGGCATCGGAAAGGCTGATCAGGTTATTCAGAATTCCGCTTGTTCTGGTCAGTCCGCTTTCAAATCCCCGGTACACTTCATGAATCACATTTTGTTTCGTAGCATTTAACGCAACGACATAAATGGGGATAAATAATAGGGATGCTACGCAGGACAGCAGCAGATATTTGGACAGACAGCGAAGGAATCTCTTTCGATTACTGTTACCTTTTTGAATTGGTGATAATGCCGATAATTTCATAATACCTCCCTGGAAATAAGAACTATTTATGGGCACATTATATAATGAATAGGCCTTTAGGACAATAGTTTTCAAACAATTTCCCTAATTTCCAATAAAATCTCTAACGATATTCCAATGAATTCCCGGAAATCAAATTTACAGAAACCGGGAATTATAATAACATAAATAAGTAAATTTTAACTTCACACTTCTTGTTAAGGCAAGGTATACGCCAGGCATCTTTAACTCTGCCTGCGTGGGGGGATAAGAAGCTGTGATAATAGGAAAGTCAAAAATGACTTGAATATGGAAAGGAGATTTTAATGAAAAAAAGGAAAACATATTTACCAAAAAGGATGCTCTCGGTTATCCTCATTGCATCCATGCTGATGTTATCCGGCTGCGGAAGAACAAAAGATACAAAGACTACATCCAATAATACTTCGGAAGGAACGGCGGCAGATTCTGAGACCGGAAACATTGATACCGGCAATTTAAATGAAAAAGGTACGTTACCGGTCTTAAAAAATAAGGTTACCCTCACCATTTTGGTGAATCAGGATACCAATATTGAAGATTTTGAAACCAATGATTACACCAAAAAACTGGAAGAAGCCGTTAATGTAGATCTTAATTTTGAATATCTTCCGGCTGGAGCAGAAGGGGATCAAAAGCTTGCAGTTATGATATCCTCCGGCAGCAAACTGCCGGATATGATCTGCAGAGGTCTTACCGATTTACAGACTTATACTTATGGTTCTCAGGGGTATTTACTTCCATTAAATGAAATGACGGATGAGATTTCCGTATACTTAAAGGAATATTTAAACAGTGAGGATGCAAAACAATACCAGCAGTATATTAATTCTCCCGACGGAAATATGTATGCTTTCCCCAGAATCGTAGAAGATTTGGGAAATGACTGGGATAACCGTTTATGGATTAATCAGACCTGGCTTGATAAGTTAGGGCTGAAAAAACCTGCCACCACCGATGAATATTATGAAGTATTAAAGCATTTCCGGGATGACGATCCCAACGGTAACGGAAAAGCAGACGAAATTCCTCTGTTGGGTGATAAAGACGGCTGGAACCAGAATGTCTGGCCTATTATTATGAGCGCCTTTACCTATTCCAATAAGGATTACGATTACATGCAGGTGGAAAACGGCAAACTGCAGGTAGCTTATACCCGTGAAGAATGGAAGGAAGGTCTTGAATACTTACATAAATTAAGTGAAGAAGGACTTCTCTCACCTTTAACCTTTACCCAGGATCAAAACCAGTTTAAACAAATTATCGAAAATCAGGATGTTCAGCTGGTGGGAGCCATGACAGCCGGCTCCATGTCCGTATACCAGGTGGAATCCAAACGGAAAGAAGATATGACCCATTTAGCACCGTTAACCGGCCCGAAGGGTGCAGGCTATACCAATTACCGTGCCAGTGGTATTCCTACCTATGCCGGTTTTATTACGAAGGACTGTAAAGATCCGGTAGCCGCCTATATGGTATTTGACTATATGTACCAGAATGATATGATTTATCAGGGCAGATTTGGTATTAAGGATGTGGACTGGAAAGAGCCGGATCCGTCAAAACCTGGACTTTATGAGTCATTAGGATATGAGAAAAAAGTGGAATACATCAATCCTATCTGGGGAACCCTGCAGAATCATCAATGGGGTGAAAATCATCCTACCGCCAGAACCTATGACATGATCTGCGGACAGGTCTGGAACGGAAATCCTTTTGATTCCCAGTATA
>JAEZSL010000096.1 GCA_023443925.1 Bacillota bacterium
TAACAATGAACTGCATTCGGAGGGGAAACGATGAAATTAGAAAAAAACTGGTTTTATAATTTCTGTATCGCATTGTCTATAGTTGGTATAGCCTATATTCTAATCTGCGGTATTTCAAATGTGGGGGAAAACCAGGAATATCCCTATGTCATGAAGGGGATTCTGCTTGCGGGCTTTTTTCTTGCCTGGATGCTGGTACAGTTTCTTGCACAGGTTACTGCCAGATTGGGATTAGCAGATAAATTAAATGAGAAAAGAAAGCTTGCAATTACTCTGGAAACTTTATATGTAGTCTTAATTATAGGAGCGGCCATAATAGTAAGATATATGGTTATCTTAAAGTTTCCAATGCAGCCGGAGTCAGATTATAAAACTTATTATGAAATTGCAGGTTTACTTAAGAACGGAACGCTTCAGGAGCAAGGAGAAGGATATATTAATTATATATCCATGTTTCCTCATGTAATTGGCTACAGTTATATATTAAAGACCATCTTCACTTTTTTTGGAACAAGTGTTTTTAACGGACAAGTTGCTAATATCATTTTTTCTGTTATAACTGTTTATGCAGTTTACCGGATTGCACGTAGATTGGGCGGTAGGCTGGCAGGCGTGATAGCTTTGACTGTTGCTGCTTTTTGGCCGTCCCAGGTATTATATATCACCATGCTTTCTTCAGAATATGCGTTTACATTATTATTATATCTATCGGTATGGCTGTTTCTGCATCTGGTTATGGATTATGACGGTACAACGAAAAAGGCGGTCAGGGGTATTCTTCTTCATATTCTCTTAGGCTGTTTGATTGCTGTTACCTCAGCAATCAGACCACTGGCGATTATATTACTGGCAGCGATTATCCTTTGCATCTTTACTCAAAAAATGAAACTCCCCAATATTCCCAGAAACAGTATATCTGTATGGAACCGTTTCTTGGAAAAAGGTTGGATGAGAGCTTCTCTTATTGTGATATCCTATATGATATTTTCAGGTATCTTAACCTCGAAAATTGAATTAGCTATAAATCAAACAATGCCATCTACCAGTGTATCATTTGGTTATAATTTACTGGTTGGATTAAACACGGATTCTAAGGGCGGATGGAATGAAGAAGACTCCAAGTACCTCTATGACAATCTGGAAAGTACCGGTTCAGCAATACAGGCACAGATTGCAAGCCGTAACCTGGCTTTTGAACGTTTAACTTCAGACACGAAAGGGATTTTCAACCTTTTTATTAATAAGTATGAACTGCTTTGGGGAAATGATGATTATGGTTCTACCTGGAATCTGATCTTTTTACAGGAACAAAATGAATTAACACCAGAGAGAAGTGATTTCCTGTACCGGATGCAGGACTATAATAATATCCTTTATATGGCTTTCATTATGTTTTCAATTTTAGCTTTAATCTATATGCTTCAGAAAAAAGCCTCTTATATTCAGGTATTGATTTTACTATATCTTGGAACAGTAGGCATACATTTATTCGTTGAAAGCCAGAACCGTTACCATTACCATATCCTGCAGGTAATAATGGTTATGGGGGCTGTCGGAATCAGTTATATTTTTCAGAATGCCAGGGAATCTGCAAAAGCAGCATTCATTCGAAAACAGGAGAAGATGGACCTCATAAAATTACAGGAAGAAGAGCTGGAGAAATATGCCGAAGAGGAACATCTGGCTATGATAGACCGATATCAGCAGATGACAAATACTTTTGATATGAAATCAGCGATTACTAATGGTAATGTTATGGTTACCGTATCGAAAGGATATATTGCTACGCCTGAGGGGGAAGAAGCGGATTATGATATACAAGCGGAGGAAAATGCCGCAATTGAAGAGGCTGCATCTGCTCTCACGGATGATATACAAAATGAAACAGATGAAGATTTATTTGAATCCGAAAGTAAAGCACAGGCGGAAGAAGTAACTGAAACGGAAGAGAAAGATCAGGTTGATGAGCTATCTGAACCGGAAAGTGCTAATGAACCGGAAAGTGCTGATGAACCGGAAGAAATAACGGAAACAGAAATTGAACAACAAATAGAAGAACAAGTTGAAGAACAAATAGAAGAACAAGTTGAAGAACGAATAGAAGAACAAATAGAAGAAATAGTAGAATCATTGAGTAATGAAGTACTAGATGGGGCGATTGAAGCAGAAATTGAAGATCAGTTTGAAGGAATTACTGAATTATTAATTGATGATGAGCTGGAAACTGCAATTGAATCAGAAGAAAAGACCGAAGAAGCAATTGAATCAGAAGAACAAACCGAAGAAGCAATTGAATCAGAAAGTGAAGAACTGGCTAAAGAAGTAATTGAATTAGAGAGTGAAGAACTGGATGAAGAAGTAATTGAATCAGAAAGTGAAGAGCAATCAGAAGAATTACTTGAGTTTGAAAGCGTAGATCAACCAGAAGAATTAATTGAAGCAGTAAAAGTAAATGAGTTTGAAGCAGTCGCTGAATCAGAAAGTGAAGATCACATTGATGAATTAATTGAATCAGAAAATGTGGAACAAACTGAAGTAGGGATGGATGTAATAGCAGTTCCTTCCATGGATATGATCTCCGAAGCATTGCCTGCAGAATTATTAAATATTGAACCAGAAACCATCTTAAATGAAAAAAACCAGGATACGGATAAGAAGTTGGAACAACCGTCTAAATCACCAGAGATGGAGATACTGATGGATAAGATCGAGATGCTGGAAAAAAACCAGAGAATGCTGATGGAAGATTATCGGTTACTTCATGCTGAGTTTATGCATACCAGCCATCCCAGGACTGCTTCTAAAGCAACTGGAATACAAAACAATGAAATAAAAACGGAGCAAAAGAAACCGGTTCCGAAAAATACAACACATCAGAGCGAGATAAACAGAACCGGAGTGGATAAGAAAAAACTCCACAAAGACAAAGATTCCTTAAAAGAAGACAGGGCTTATAAGAAAAGAACAGAAAGCAAGCATAAGGCCCTGCCGGGTCAGAGTACCTTAAGTCTGAATCCATTTAAGAAGAATCAGGGAAGCACAGATTCCCATAAAGCACAAAAGAAAAATCAAAGCAATCGGAGAGATCATAAATGAAAAAGTCTCGATTATCCTTATCAAAAATTGAAAAAATTTTAATTGCTCTGGGTTGTATTTGCGCTGTCATAGCCGTATCCGGAATTGCCTTACTGGTCTTTTATCCGGATACGGGTACAGAAATAGAAGAGCAGAACGATGGTAAGGTGGCGGAAGGCCAAACAGAGCAGCTGCCGGAGTCGGAAGATGCTTTTCTGAATGATATTACCAGTATTCTGCCCGACTACTGCAATTTGAACGAGGCCATACCGGACATTGAATTTACGGATGATAACGGTGAAAAGGTTTCCGTAAAGGACTTTGCGGGTAAAGTTACCGTACTGACTTTTTGGGCAAGCTGGTGCCCGGATTGCAAGCAGGAGATGCCCCTTGTCAATGAGTTTTTAGAGATCTCCAAAAAGTATGGGGATATTAATTATATCCTTATTAATAAGCTGGATAATGATAAGGAAACAAAAGAGAAAGCCCTTAATTATTTGTCGGGTGAAGGTATTTTATTAAAAACTTATTATGACGAGGGTTTAGCAGCTTATCAGAAGTTAGGGCTGCATAATATACCCACCACACTTTTTCTGGATGAAAATGGTATTATCAGAGCCTGGTCACCCAGGCAGATAAAAGATGCAGGGATATTTGAGGCATATTTGGCTAATACCGTAGAGGGCAGCGGGAAAATAACCGGTGATTTTGTTACTTCCCATATGATGGATGATAGAGGTGGCATCCATACGGTCTACGATATTTCCGGAGAAAAAACTCTAGAAAGTGATGTTCTTAGCGAATCCCAGGGAGCCATGCTTGAGTTTGCCGTATTAAGACAGAACCGGATATTATTTGATAAACTGTTATCCTATGTGGATACAGTAATGGTAAAAAACGGATTGTCTTCCTGGAAGGTATCTGCCGGAAAACCCAGTAACGTCAACGCACTAATTGATGATTTCCGGATCTATGATTCCCTGCTTACAGCACAGCAGCTTTGGGGAGATTATAAAGAAAAGCTTGAACTTTATGAAGCAGCTTTTTCAAAATATGCCGTCAGAAACGGCAGATATGTAGATTTCTATGACAGAGATGCAAAACAGTATGCAAAGCGTTTTACTCTCTGTTATGGAGATCTTAAAGTGATGTCAGCTCTGGCGGATCAAAATGCAGAATTAAATGAGTCTTATGAAAACGCTGTAAAACTGGTAACAGAGGGAAAAATCAGCGAGACCTTCCCCCTGTATTACAGCTGGTATAATTATAAAACCAATACATATGAAAAAGATGAACTGAATTCTGCGGAAGCCATGGTAACCCTCCTTCATCTGGCAGAAGTTGACCTGCTTACGCAGGATTCTGTCAGTTGGTTAAAGGAACAGATGGATAAAGAGGGAGTGAAAGCCCGCTATACGATACAGGGTGAAGTAGTTGACGGGTATAATTATGATTCAACTGCTGTCTATGCTCTTATTGCAATGATTGCCGATGAAATCGGTGATAAGGAACTTCAGGGTAAAGCTCTTAAAAAAATGGAGAAAATGAGAATTGTTAATCTGGCTTATAATTATAATGGTGCTTTTGGAATGGAAGATGGCAGCGGAATAACTTCATTTGATCAGATTATGGCTATGCTGGCTTATGAGTATACGAATTAGTGATAAAACTAAGAATCCAATAGTCAAGCATCCAACAACCAAGAAAAAAGTTAATAACATACATCCTTCGGCCGTAACTGTTAATTGTATTTAATCATTTACGGTCTGAGAATTACATACTAGACATTTATTAGGTATTTATTAGACATTGTGAAATAAAAAACATTTCACGGCAGATATCTTAATGCCCAGGTTCTGCTGTGATGTATCAAAGTACTAATACGAAACGAAAGTACTTATACGAAATGAAAAAGATTGGTGGAAAGCATATGCTGTTTAATTCAATTAACTTTCTTATTTTTTTTCCTGTGGTGGTTCTAAGTTATTATATCGTACCATATAAGATTCGGTATATCTGGCTGTTGGCGGTCAGCTATTTCTTTTATTACTGTTTTAATCCGACTTATGTAGTTTTGCTTGCCGCGTCTACTGCTATTACCTACGTCGGAGGGCTTTTACTATCCAAGAGTAGGGGGAAGGAGGCTGAGGACGAGCAAGGTAAGCTAAGCAAGAAAACTCTATGGGCAAAGGCCATTGTTGCTTTTTCATTTCTGACTCATCTGGGGATGCTTTTTTTCTTTAAGTATTTTGATTTTGTTTTGGGTAATTTGTTTGCGGTAATCAATGCTGTAAATCCGGACATATCAAAGCCTGGCTTTAATCTATTACTGCCGGCAGGTATTTCATTCTATACCTTCAAAGCTTTAAGTTATATTATGGACGTATACAGAGGAGATATGAAAGCAGAACGTAATCCGTTAAAATACGGACTGTACCTCTCTTTTTTCCCTCAGCTGGCGGCAGGACCCATAGAACGGGCTGCTAATTTTTTAAAACAGCTGGAAGAAAAGCACCGGTTCAATTTTGATCAGGTGCGTGACGGTGTATTGCTGATGCTTTGGGGCTTTTTTCAGAAACTGGTGATTGCTGACCGGGTTGCGATTCTGGTGAATCAGACCTTTGATTATTATGACCAATATTCCGGGCTGCAGATTATGGTGGCGGTTTTATTTTATGCAGTACAGATATACTGTGATTTTTCGGGTTACTCGAATATTGCAATTGGTGCCTCTCAGGTCCTGGGCTATAATCTGATGACTAATTTTGAAACCCCGTATTTATCAAAATCGGTTTCTGAATTCTGGAGACGATGGCATATATCGCTCTCCAGCTGGTTCAGGGATTATCTTTATATTCCCCTTGGCGGCAACAGGCTGGGTAAGAAGAAAAAATACCGTAATATTATGATTGTTTTTGTGGCAAGCGGTTTATGGCATGGGGCAAACTGGCATTATGTTATATGGGGAGGATTAAACGGAATCTATCAGATAATTGGTGCGGAATTAAAACCCATTCGTAAATGGTTCTGTAAAAAGGCGGATGTACATACGGAAGTGTTCAGTCACAAGCTGCTGCAGACGATTATTACCTTTTTGCTGATCTGCCTGTCCTGGGTGTTCTTTCGGGCGAGGGATACAAAAAGTGCGGTACTGATACTAATAAAAATGTTTGAGAACATAAATATTGGTATGATATTTGACGGTTCCTTATATAAAATGAACTTAAACGCCGTGGAATTCTGGATCGCCGTGGGTTCTATCATTATACTGCTGGCAGTTAGCGTTCTAAAGTATAAAGGTATCCGTCTCCGGGCCGCACTGGCAGAACAGGGAATTTGGTTCCGTTTTCTTGCATATCTGGGAATCATTTTTGCCATACTTATTTTTGGTATCTATGGTCCGGGATTTAATGCAAGCGAATTCATATATTTTAAATATTAGAATAGGAAGATAGCTTATGAGAAGTAAATTAAAAAAACTGATAGGAGTTATTTCCTTTATTATTGTATTTGGCCTGGTGTTTTATACCGTAGATACTACCTTGAAATTTAAATATGCAGATGGAATACTTCCCATTGAGGATCTCTATCAATACCCGGAGAATTCTGTGGATGTACTTTTGCTTGGCAGTTCCCATGTGGGAGTGAATATCGATACCATTCGCCTTAATGAAGAGTATGGCTTGGCAGCCTATAATCTATGGGGTTCCGTTCAGCCTACCTGGAATTCCTATTATTATCTTAAGGAAGCGTTGAAAACCCAGAAGCCTAAGGTTATCGTTCTGGAAGGTTTTCTGGCTTCACAGGATTATGATTATATGGACTACAGCCGGGTGATTAAGAACACACTGGGCATGAAGTGGTCCTGGAACAAAGTAGAAGCCATCAATGTATCAGCAGATGTTGATGTGAAAAAGGATGTATTATTAGGCTTTAGCACTTATCATACCAGATATGCAAGTTTGGAGCCGAAAGATTTTTCACGGTATGCCTGGGATTTTCAGTTATCGGAGAAAGGTGTTTCCAACGGTTCCGGGATAGCTCCCTGCAAAGAACCGGAAACGGCAGCCTATGACAATTATAGTCCGCTGAATCCGAAGATGGAGGAATATCTGGTAAAAATAATGGAACTGTGCAGGTCAAGGAATCTCCCTCTTGTACTTTTCGTCTCACCTTTTTCGGCTTCCAGGGTGGAAATGGAACGCTTTAATACGGTACGTAAATTAGCGGAAGAATATCAGGTGGATTTTATCAATTATAATCTTGATTATCAGGAAATCGGAATTGATTATACCAAGGATTATGCCGATGCGGCGGGTCATTTAAATGACGGAGGTGTTAAAAAACTGACGGAAGCACTGGGCAGTCATCTTTTAGATCATTATGATCTGCCTAAGCGTTACAAGGATAAATGGTTTTCTAGAAAAACGCCGGAGGATGCCGCATATATGCTGGATTCTGAATTCAAAGGAGATGGCACCTCTCTGTTCATAGACACCGGGCAGAAGCTATATTATGATCCAAAACAATCCTGGACAATCCTGACCAAAATAGATAATCGCTGTGAAAGCACGGATAAAGTATATTTTTCCTGCTTTAATGAAGCGGAGCCTTACGGTGGACTGCTGGTGCGGCAGATGGACGGTAAGCTCCAGATTATCATCGGCAATAATTATTATGTCGAAACACAGATACCGGAAAGTAAAACTTCCACGCTGGCGATTTTAAATCAGTCAGGAAGTTATACCATTTATCTGGATGGAAAAATACTTCAGGCAAATATAAACAGTGCCTATGATAGTTATAGCGGAACCTTGCTCCTTGGCTGTGAGAATACACCGGATTTTAAAAAAATGCGGTATAGTGCGGTCACGATTGAACAGTTTATAATCTACGACAGAATAATGGACAACAGTGAAATACTTGACTGGATGTCAAAAAATATAACCGTACTAACGAAGGAAGAATCAGAGGAACTGCTAAGGGAGCAGTATACAGGGAAACTCGACTATTCCTTAGACAAAATCTTTGCCGGTGACGGGGAAAGCAGATATGTAGATACCGGTATACAGCTATACTATGAGCCCGAGAGAGACTGGACTTTATTAGCAGAGCTGGATACTTTAGCACCAAATGCCAACGGAGTCTATTTTTCCTGTTTTGCCGAAGAGGAAGGAAAGTTCAGAGGACTTCTTGTACGCAAAGATGATAATCAGCTGCATGTAATTGTAGGTAATAATTTTTATGTGGAATTACTGGTTACCGAGGATAAATCTACCAAAATAGCAATAACCAAATCTGGGGATACCTATAATATCTGGTTGAATGGTATTAAAATTGCACAGGATATTGTAAATCCCTGTGAAGCATATATCGGAAGTCTGTTGATTGGCTGCCAGGATTCCATGGATTATGAGAAATTCCGGTTCAGCCAGGTTACGGTCAACCAAATGGAAGTTCATGAAGGTGTTTTATCAGATAAAGAAATTCAGGGATGGTGAGAAGAACATTAGGCGAGAGCCAGGCTGAGACTGAAAAAATTAGGAACACTTTTTAAAATAGCTTGATTTATATATGTGCATAAGTGCAAAGATAGGAGTTAGGTTGAAAAAACAAAAGCAGTTTTTTTCAACATCCTGATTTGTACGTGCGACCAGTGCGCACAGATGGGAGTTACTATGAAAAAGGTTATGCTGGTATTTGGTACCCGCCCGGAGGCAATTAAAATGTGTCCTCTTGTTAATGAATTAAAGAAAAGACCAGGTGTTACTACCTTGGTATGTGTTACCGGCCAGCACCGGCAGATGTTAGACCAGGTGCTGGAGGTATTTCGGGTTGTTCCGGATTATGATCTGGCAGTTATGAAAGATAAGCAGACATTATTTGAAGTAACCGTTAACATATTAACCGGTATAAAGGAAGTATTGGAGAAAGAAAAACCGGATATTGTTTTGGTCCACGGTGATACTACTACTGCATACGTAGCAGCTTTAGCCTGTTTTTACCTCCAGATTCCCATTGGACATGTGGAAGCTGGCTTAAGGACTCATAACCTGTATTCGCCTTATCCAGAAGAATTTAACCGCCAATCCGTTGATATGCTGGCGAAATACCATTTTGCTCCAACCCAGGAATCGGCAGATAATCTGATAAAAGAGGGGAAAAATCCGGAATCTGTTTTTATCACCGGTAATACGGCGATTGATGCTTTAAGGACCACCGTGAGCCAGAATTATAACCATATGTATTTGGACTGGGCGGCGGACAGCCGGCTGATTCTCCTTACCGCGCATCGCAGGGAGAGCCTGGGTGAACCCATGAAGCAGATGTTTCAGGCAATTAAAAGGATTATAAAAGAGTTCCGGGATGTTAAGGTGATTTATCCCATTCATCTGAATCCGGTCGTAAGAGATACTGCCAGGAATGTTTTCGGGGAAGAGGAGAGAATCCGGCTGGTGGAACCTTTGGATGTTCTGGATTTTCATAATTTTCTGGCAAGAGCTCATCTGATCTTAACGGATAGCGGCGGTATACAGGAGGAAGCACCAAGCCTTGGAAAACCGGTTCTTGTAATGAGAGATACGACGGAACGGCCGGAAGGAATTAAGGCAGGGACTCTAATGCTGACCGGAACCAATGAGGAAAGAATCTACCATGCCATAAAGGATATTTTGTTAAATAAGGAGCAGTACGATAAGATGAGCAAAGCCAGCAATCCATATGGGGATGGTTTTGCCAGCAGAAGAATTACAGATATTATTCTGAATAAGCAGGCAGCAGATTCTTTTAGCAGCAGCAACACTCAAATAAAACTGTCGGTGGCTGAAGCGGGCAGGTTACGCAGTATGAATTCGTTTTAAGGAAGAATTTATTATTAAAGAAAGGAATGCCGCATACGGGTTCTTTCCTATTATATTCTGTGGCAATGCAATGATATTTCATGGATAATAATTTTAAAAGTAAAGCAGAAACGGTCAAGAATAAACTTATCAACCGGGAAACGATAGTTTATCTAATAGCAGGTGTTCTTACAACACTGGTAAATCTGGTGGTATACGGATTATTGTGTAACGTTTTCGGGATTTTCTACCTTGTAGCCAATGTAATAGCCTGGATTGTTGCCGTAATTTTTGCGTATATTATTAATGATAAATGGGTTTTCCGTTCGAAATCAGATAATGTAAAAAATGAAATAATAAAAATTCTGAAATTCTTTGCAGCACGAGCTTTTTCATTGCTGATTGAAGAGGCCGGTCTTTTCCTTTTTGTGAAAGCAGCCGGTTTAAATAATATGGCCGTTAAAGCTTTTTTAGCAGTGATAGTTATTGTACTAAATTATTTGTTCAGTAAAATTTTTATTTTTAATGGGAGTAAAAAATAAAGACTGTTTCATTCCTTTTATTCACCAAAAACCGGTTTTTATCCGGCTGATAAATCAGATGGTTATTTGGAAAGAAACAGTCTTATTTGCAGTTATAGATTATATTCTTGTGGACCAGTTTGAACAGTCCCAGACTTTTGTAGCAAAATCTTCATAAAATTCCGGTTCATGGCAGATTAGTAAGATGCTGCCTTTATATTCCGTAAGAGCCCGCTTAAGTTCGGTTTTGGCATCCACATCCAGATGGTTGGTAGGTTCATCTAAGAGGAGCACATTGGTTTCCCGGTTAATAAGCTTGCATAGCCGTACCTTGGCCTGTTCGCCACCGCTTAAAACCCTTACCATACTTTCAATATGTTTGGTCGTCAGTCCGCATTTTGCCAGGGCAGACCGTACTTCATACTGGCTTAAGGAAGGGAACTCCCTCCAGATTTCTTCAATACAGGTGTTATTTTTGGCGCCGGTCATTTCCTGTTCAAAATAGCCCTGATATAAATAATCTCCCAGGGTCACTTTCCCTTCCAGGGGAGGAATAAGGCCGATAATACTTCGCAGCAGGGTAGTCTTACCAATTCCGTTTGCACCTTTTAATACTATTTTATCACCGCGTTCCATGGATAAGGTAAGCGGTTTTGATAGGGGCTCGTCATATCCGATAACCAGATGCTCCGTTTGGAAGATATACCTGCCGGCTGCCCGTGCCTCCTTAAAATAAAACTCTGGCTTGGGTTTTTCTTTTGCCAGCTCAATTACATCCATTTTATCCAGTTTCTTTTGTCTGGACATTGCCATATTTCTTGTGGATACCCGGGCTTTATTACGGGCAACAAAATCCTGCAGTTCATTGATTTCCTGCTGCTGTTTTTTATAGGCAGCTTCCAGCTGTGATTTCTTTACTTCATAAACTTCCAAAAATTTATCATAATTACCGACATAACGGTTTAATTCCGCATTTTCCATGTGGTAAACAATATTAATTACGCTGTTAATAAAGGGTATGTCGTGGGAGATTAATATGAATGCATTCTCATAATCCTGTAAGTAACGCTTCAGCCATTCAATATGCACCGTATCCAGATAGTTGGTAGGCTCATCTAACAGCAGAATATCCGGTTTTTCCAACAGTAATTTGCCCAGGAGTACCTTTGTGCGCTGTCCGCCGCTAAGTTCAGTTACATCCTGGTCAAGACCGATGGCATCAAGTCCGAGAGCACGGCCGATTTCTTCTACTTTTGCATCAATGATATAAAAATTATTACTGTCCAGAGTATCCTGAATGGTTCCAAATTCCTCCATGATGGTTATAAGCATGTCCGGTTCCGCATCCGCCATCTGATTACATAGTGAATTCATTTTTGTTTCCAGATCATATAAATAGGAAAAGGCAGATTTTAATACTTCACGGATTGACATACCTTTTTCCAACACAGAGTGCTGGTCCAAATAACCGACGCGTACATTTTTTGCCCATTCAATTTTACCTTCGTCAGGCATTAATTTATCGGTCACAATATTTAAGAAAGTGGATTTTCCTTCCCCGTTGGCACCAACCAGTCCGATATGTTCTCCTTTTAAAAGACGGAAAGATACATTATTAAAAATTGCCCTGTCTCCAAAACCATGAGTGAGATTAGTTACATTTAAGATGCTCATACATGCTCCTTGCTTGAATTATTATGCGTAACTTAAGGGTTACCTTATAGATTATACATAATTTTTATATAAATTCAAGTGAAAAATTTTATGAAATAGTTACAAAATAAAATAAAGGGAACTTAAGATATTAAGGCGCTGTATTTACTTCTTCAAAAATTTTCACAGAAGGAACTTTTGCTGTGTTGCAGATCCCATGACCGTTTTATTTGATGGGCAGTGGGATCAAATATTGTGGTCCGGAAAATAAGGCAGGGCATTTTATTTCTATTAAATAGCCGGGAATTAACATAGTCAGATCAGATAACCAGGCAGGTGTTAATAATTCAACCCTTTTCAGCAGTAGGCATTTTCAATAAACTGTCTTAATTCCAGGTTAAATTTACTCTGCTGTTCATAAAACAGAGCGTGGCCGCTGTTTGTAAATGGCACCAGCCTGGAATTCGGGATTAGTTGGTTCTGCGCTTCTCCTAACGGAAAATAGCATACTTTATCGTGAATTCCATGAAGTATCAGTGTAGGTACCGTTATTTTTCCTAGATCATAAAACAGCTCTTCTTCACCCAGCCAGGTCTTGGCGATTTTGGCAGTACCCCAGGAGGAAGCCATTAACCCTAATTGGAATAGCCAGTCTTGCATAGGGTCCCCTACTTTTTTATAGAAAAAGAGATCTCCGAAATCACGAAGCATTTTAGGGCGGTCATGATAAGTGCCGCGGATAATATCCACTACAGCTTCTGTTGTCTGACCATATGGAAAGTAAGGCCTCATTATCAGACTGGGTGCGGCGGCCGCGCAGAGAACAAGCTTTGATACCCCGTATTGCCGGTGCCTGGCCATATATCTCACCGCAATGGCACCGCCGGTAGAATGTCCCAGCAGCGTTACATCTCTTAATCCCAAGGTTTCAATTACACATCTGACATCATCGGAGAGCCGGTTATAATCATACCCCCAAAAGGGTTTGTCGGATAATCCAAAGCCCCTCTGATCCAGACCGATACAGCGGTATCCCAGTTCAGGAAGTTGATTAAACTGGTATTCAAATAAATCGTGGCTGCCGGGCCAGCCGTGTAAAAACACAATTGTTCTTTTTCCGCAGGGGTTTAAATCCTCGCAGTAAATATTTACATCAGGTTCCACGTTTACATAGTATCCCAAGAGAATACCTCCAAGTATTACTTATATCTATTAGTTTATTCCGTGACATGAAATGTGTTATATATTTTACAGCCGGTTTATCCCCTTGCTTGTATAAACTTTTCATAAAATTAACATAGGTATAACAGTTTTGCGATAAAGTAGATTTCTGCCGGTACAGTCACGTGCCGCCTTGTTGCAGGTAGTATGGAAAGCAGCGGAGGATTATTTTAGATATTCACGGTACATAATAATAAAATCAAATACTTACATGATAATAAAATCAAATACCTACATAATAATAAAATCCAAATACTTACATGATAATAAGATGAAAATGTACATAGTAATAATGCAAACTTATTGTTATTCCATATGGTTGGGTGTATAATAGGAAATTATAAATTTTGGCAATTTTAAATTATATAGGAATAGCCCCGGGATTACACCGAGCCGGCAGAAAGTATACCGGTAAGATAAACAGATAAAAGGAGCTTAATACATGATAACGTTTAAGGAAATTAAAAAGAATCAGCATATAAAAACTTATATACAAAAAGCAGATGAGTCTTTAATGGCATTAGGATATACGGAACATAGTTTTGCCCATGTCGGAATAGTAGCAGAGGTAGCCAGGTATATTTTATCTACCATGGGATATCCGGAGAGAACCATAGAACTGGCACAGATAGCCGGCTATATGCATGATATAGGGAATGTAATAAACCGGGTGGACCATGCACAAAGCGGGGCAGTTATGGCTTTTCGTATCTTAGACAGGATTGGCGTGGACCCGGAGGAGATAGCTACCATAATCTCAGCTATCGGTAATCACGACGAAAGTACGGCTGTACCGGTGAATGAAGTTGCGGCAGCTTTGATTTTGGCAGATAAAACAGATGTAAGGTTTACCAGGGTCAGAAACCGGGATCTGGCAAGTTTTGATATTCATGACAGGGTCAATTATGCGGTAAAGGAATCTAAAACCGTAATCAATGAAGAGAAAACCAAAATCAGTCTTAACCTTACTATTGATACGGAATTTTCATCTGTTATGGATTATTTTGAGATATTTCTGGAACGTATGATTCTATGTAAAAAAGCTGCCGACAAATTAAATCTAAGATTCCAGCTTGTAATAAACGGTCAGAAAGTCCTGTAAGTTCTAGAGATTTACAAAAAGGAAAGGATTATCAGAACGCAAAGCAAGCATTAAATAATTGAATGAAATAAAGTTGGAGGCTGTAAATGGAGATTGAAAGAAAATTCCTAATTGTAAGAATACCGGAGCATCTGGAGCAATATGAAAAATTAGAAATTGAACAGGGGTATCTGTGTTCCGATCCGGTGGTGCGGATACGAAGAAGTAATGAAACGTATTATATGACATATAAATCCCGGATAAATATGAAAGATAATCCGGAGGACATAGCCTTAACCTGTGAAGAGGTCGAACTGCCCTTGACGAAAGAGGCCTATCAACATCTGCGGAATAAAACCGATTATCATCTTGTAACCAAGACCAGGTATCTTATTCCCATAGCAGGTAACTATACGGTGGAGCTGGATGTGTTTCACGGATGTCTGGAAGGGTTGGTTTTTGCCGAAGTAGAATTTCAGGATACGAAGGAGGCAGCTTTATTTGTGCCGCCCGACTGGTTCGGCAAGGATGTTTCCTTTGACAAACGGTATAAGAATAATTCTCTGGCTACAATTGAAAGCCTGGAGGAATTTTAACAGTGAACAAACGAAAACCAGGAATTCCAATATGACGGATATTTGGTTTGGAATTCCTGGCTGTTGTTTCTAGGCGGCTCAATTTCTTACTCTTTTGCCGTCAAGTGGTAGTATAACAATAGTATAATAATCCCTAATTAATTTCTGCCAATAAGAATTTATTACTTCATTTGACGGAAGAAATCCTCTTTGGAATCACATATGGTCATAGTTCCGTCAATGCGTCCAAAAAACTTATCTCTTAACTCAGGGTACTTTTTTTTACATCTGCTTACACAGCCAAATTCCAATTTACAATTACCCTCTTTTGCGTATCCTTTAATTTCATCCTTGTTGAAATTAGAACAGTGTTTACAAACCTTTACCTTTTTCATAGTCAATCACCTTATCCTTTACGTGTATTTAACGCACCTAGAATGTAACCGTCCCTGTCTGCATTGGCCCTAACACAACAATTGCTTCTTTAACATGAATTTCATACACATCTAAAAACTTGCCTGCCATTTCCAAGGTTTTTTCAAATCCCGGAATTTGTTCTATAAACATATCACTTAAGTCATTAATGGTAAAGTCGCTCTTTTCAACGGTGGCTTTTTGACTACGCACATGAATATGTCCATCCTCAGGTACAGGAATCGTTGTAAAAGCAACCTCGTTATTTTTTGCAAATTCTGTCACCTTTGGCATATTTCTGTTAGTAGAAAAGTAAATGACGTTGGGTCTGGCTGAATCAAAGCAACATGACACACACCGGACATTTGCCTTGTTGTCAACCGATGTTGCTAACGAGACAGCAAATGCTTTATTAACAATCTCCTGATATTTTTCAGTATAATTCATACTGTTCTACCTCCTATCTGTTTGTTATGCTACTATATTAACATGGAAACCTTGACAGCATTATGTCAGTGTTCTAAAATTATTAAAAGCAAACATTTTCCTGTTGGGGGAAAGGATTCAAAATGAAGATAGACAGGCTTATATCTATTATTCTGCTGCTGCTCGAAAAGAAAAAAGTCAGTGCCAGAGAATTATCGGAAACATTTGGAGTTTCACTTAGAACAATCTATCGGGATATAGAAACAATTGATATGTCTGGAATTCCTATCATTTCAACCACCGGGGTTAACGGTGGCTTTCAGATTATGGAAAAATATAAAATTGACAAAAATGTGTTTTCTGTTTCTGATATCGTAGCCTTATTAAGAGGATTACAAGGCATTTCAGCCGTCATGAACACAGAAGAAATAGTTCATACTGCCGCAAAATTACAAAGCCTTATTCCCACCGAACAAGCCAGTGAAATAGAGTTACGTTCCAATCAAGTCTTGTTAGATTTACAGCCGTGGAAAGAACATCCTAAGCTGCAAACTTATTTTTCAGAAATCAAAGAAGCAGTGAAAAACCAGCAATTGATTTCTTTTGAATATTTCAATCGTTCCGGGCAAACAAGTAAACGCAAAGTTGAACCGTACAGAGTTATGATAAAAGCACATAGCTGCTATCTGTTAGGGTTTTGCTTAGTCAGGAACGAATTTCGCTTGTTTAAACTGGTACGAATGTCAGAACTGCAAATTCATGATGAGTTATTTTCATTACGAGAACTGCCGAATGAATTACCGCCAGTAATATCTGATTTTATAAACAGGATGGATAAAAAGCAAATCACCGTTAAATTACTCATTCACGAATCTGCCAGGGATAAGGTCATTGATTATTGTGGGATTGAAAATATTACTCCTTTTGATGAAGAACATTTTATAGCCCTGTTACCATTTATTGATGATGATTCAGGGTACAACCTCATTTTAGGCTTTGGTGATAAATGCGAGTGTTTAGAACCTTTGGAAGTTAGAAATGAACTAATCCGCAGAATAGAAAACCTCTCAAGAATTTATATAACACATATTTAGTAATTTAAGGATTTCGCTAACCGGCAGGCAGGGCAGGGTAAGTATACCTGCCTTGCCTGCCGGTTAGCTGCTTGATTTCCTTTATTAAATAGCCTTATACATTCGCATGCTGGCTGTATATCACGTTATTTCGTGTTTGGTACTTTGCTTTCTTCTTTGTTTTCTTCTTTTGATTTTGGTATGTCTTTTTCTCTGATATAAACCCGTTTGAATTTTAATATAGCTTTAAATAAATCACCGTCCAGTTCAATATCAAATATGGCATCCTGGAGGGCGGCAAGACTTCTGGCAATGGATAAACCTAACCCGCTGCCTTCCGTGTTGCGGGATAAATCACCCCGGGCAAAGCGTTCCATTAGTTCATCGGCATTTATGTTTAGCTTTGAAGCAGAGATATTTTTAACGGAAACCGTTATAGTCTGCAGATCCGAAATAATATCCACGTAGATCCGGGTGCCGCTTAAGGCATACTTATAGGTATTGGAGAAAATATTTTCAATGATCCGATAGGTGCTGCGGCCATCTGCCAGAATATAAACAGGTTCTTCCGTCATATTTAAAACGGTTTCCAGGTTATGGCTGGCAAAACGGTCATCAAATTCTCCAATTGATTGCCGGATCAGCTCTACCAGATTAAGATATTCCAAGTTTAAGGAAAGCGTACCGGAGGATGCTTTAGAGGCTTCCATAAGATCTTCGATCAAGGTCTTAAGCCTCCAGGACTTGGACGATAATATATCCAGATAGCCGTTGGCTGTCTCATTGTCCAGCTTTTCTTTTTTGAGCAGATCCACATAATTAATTATGGAAGTGAGTGGTGTCTTAATATCATGGGAGACATTGGCAATTAATTCTGTTTTCAGCCGTTCGCTTTTAAGTTTTTCATCAACTGCGGCAGAAAGACCGTCACCGATATTATTAACATAATGAGCCAGGGTCAGGGCCGGTTCCTGCATAGTAACGACAGGTATTTTATGAGTAAGGTTGCCTTCCGCAATTTTTTTAGTCTCTTGTGTTATTATATTGTAATCAATGGATGCCTTTAACAGGATAAAGCCTAAGTACAGGTAATCAGGCACGGCTACAATCAGAAATTCCAGCTTGCGGTCTAACAAGATAGGGTTATTATAAAGATAAAAAGCCAGGAACTGGACTGCCGCAAACAAGCCGATAATACCAAATACCCGGTAGGTAATACTCTGCTGGGCAAAAAAATCCCGGATAAAAGTCTTCAGGGTATTAAAAAAACGGTAGATTAGTGAATTATGAAAAAGAACATTTGCTTTTAACCGTCGGATCAGACTTAAAAAACCGAACATGCAAAAAGGGTACATCATAGCATAAGCCAGTATGAGCAAATAAAAAATATCTACATTTAAACTCCGGTACAGCATGACACAGATGTATTTCGTTGCTATAAATAAAGCAATTATCCCTGCTACCACAAAGGAAAATCCAATCTCGGTATACCATTTATCAAAGTAGTTCAAGGCTATAGTTTCCTGTCCTTTTTTATGGCCGGTAAAGGTTATTGTTATAATGAGGAATAATAACAGTAAGAGAAAGGATAAAGGTACCGGATAAATGGAATTCCGGTAATTATCATGGAACTTTTGAAACTGTACAAACATAGATCCGAATTCGTCGTTATGATTGGGAAATCCGTTAACGATGGTGGTGCATATAATATATTCTCCGCGGCCTTCTTCCGGTATAACATATTTACTGAAATTTCCATTAATATAATCAATGACCCAGCTCAGATTTTCATCATTCAGATATTGATAATTCCGGTTGACATTGGTGGCATACCGTTCTGTTTTTGTATTTATGATCAGGTAAGCCTGATTAGATTTAACACTTTCCAGATAGGTATCCATGGCCTTATCCCCGTATTTTTTCTCCAAGGCTTCCAGTTTATCGTTTAGTTCGGAGGATGCATATACAGTGCCTGTCTTTAAGTTTCTCACATAATAGCGAAAATTACTGTTTGGCTGGTTTACAATGGCATTATAATAATCAAAATCATTTTTTTGATTGTCGGTGTCCGAATACTTGGGTTTTTTCTTCACTGTTTCAAATAATTTGGATAGATCTAAAGTAGAAGAATTATAACCCAGGCTGCCGGAATACCCCTTTTCACGATAGTCGGCATATACAGCTACCCGTTCCACATATTTTAAATATTTGCTCTGGAATTCGGAGGTTTCTTTAAAGTCGGTAGTGCTGGCGGAATAAGAATCCAGGTACGTCAGTATATGATAGGATCCGATTAAAAGATTAAGACCACACAAAAAAAGGGCGATATGTATCAACGCCTTCATAAGGAAGGACCCTTTCACTTTAGTCATGCTGCTGCTCCTTTCAGTATTTTTCAACCTTGTACCCGATACCCCAAGCAACTTTAAGGTATTTGGGTTCTTTGGGGTTTATTTCAATTTTTTCACGTATATGGCGGATATGGACAGCTACGATGTTATCGGCACCGTAGGAGGGTTCATTCCAGATAAGTTCATAAATTTCATTAATGGAAAAAACTCTGCCTTTGTTCTTGACCAGCAGTTTTAACAGATTATACTCTATGGGAGTCAGCTTAATCAGCTCATCGTCCACATATACTTCCTTGCGGTCGTGATTGACAACCAGCCCGCCGGAGGAAAATATATTCTGCTCGTCCGATACGATGCTGCCAAGCTTTGTATAACGGCGGAGAGCAGATTTTACTCTGGCAATCAGCTCCAGGGGATTAAAGGGTTTCGTTATATAATCGTCTGCGCCTACATTCAGACCCAGAACCTTATCGCTGTCCTCGGATTTGGCAGTCAGTAAAAGGATGGGGAGGGTGCTGTTGTTTTCCCGTAATTTCATTGTAACCCTTATACCGTCCATCTGTGGCATCATAACATCCAGCAAGGCCAGATGGATCTCGTTGGTATTAATAATATCGATGGCCTCCTTGCCGTTATATGCCTTAATTACATGATAACCTTCCGCATTCAGGTAGATCTGAATGGCTTCTACAATATCTTTATCATCATCGCAAACTAATATGTTATACATATTTAATCCTCCCTCTTTTTGTATCTGATATATTTATACAGCAG
>JAEZSL010000098.1 GCA_023443925.1 Bacillota bacterium
TAATTGAAGTCCAGAATAACGGTAAGATGATTCCGGCTGATGAATTGCCCACAATTTTTAAGCCATTTGTAACCTATAAGCCTAATGGTTCCGGTCTTGGACTAGCAATTTCTTCCAACATTATTGCAGCTCATAACGGTGCGATCGAAGCAGCCTCATCCGAGGACCTTACAAGCTTTACTATCCAATTACCATTATCCGAATAGCTAACGTATAACAATATGGGTACTCCCCCCATACTGCTTATTCTGATGTTTACAAGATAATCCATTTTACATAATTTGGGCCCCAATTACCTGTTTTATCCCATTCAAAGGATTAGCATACTGCTAATCCTTTGATCCCTACCTTTCAGAATTAACTTATTAAATAATGTTAAACTGAAAAATCTGGTCAAAGGTACGCAGTGTTTTGAAATTACCTTTTGCTGTAAGTTCTCCCGACATAAATGCTCTCTGAACCGTCATGCGGCCGCTTATGATTTTGTTTAAAACCTCATAACCGGTTCTGGCCATAACATCGGCTTCTTCTGTTTCCCCATAATAACAATTAAGATTGGAACCGTTTATATCAATAATCAAGGTTTTAGGCACATCTGTGAGGGTGATTGCATATATGGCTTTAAAATCGTTAAGAGGATGAAAGTTCTCTCTTAGATTACGTATGAATTCCTGGTTTGCTTCCTGTTCCTGAGAACCAAGCATTCCTTTAAATATCTGAGCCAGTTCCTCAATATCTTCCTTCTGCTTCTTTACATAGGTATCATCCGATACATACATGGATAGCTGCTCACTCTCCTGAGGTGTCAGGTCATTGGTATAAGTCCTTAATAAATTATTCTTAATTACCGAATTACTAGCTGGCAGCATCTTTGTCTTCTGGTTAATTGTCTTATAGAATAATTCCGCCTGCTTTTCGATAATCTGGCCATAAGCAGAATTCGTTTCAAAGTCAACATGATCCTCAACATAGGCGCGCAGGCCGTTACAGGATATTCCTCCAAGCATTTCCCAGGCTTTAACCAGATATAATTCCGCTTCCCGTTCACCATAGGAACTGGCCATAACAACCGGCATCATATATACCCTTCCCAGATGCTCCTTATCGGCATATAGCCAGCAGGCATCCATAAACTGCTGCATGAAGCCACCGATACCAAGCCATTCTACCGTTGTTGCCAGGATAACCCCATCCGCTTCTTTTAAAGTTTTGGGCAACACAGCTATGGCATTTTTTTCTTCATATAAATTATATCTTACTACATTTACTCGGATTTCCTGCAAGACTTCGGTCAATTTGTTAATTACATAAATGGTTGGGTCCTCTATCAGCCCACGTCCGCCGTAATAGATATTTACATTCATAAAACTAACCCCTTTCCGGTTCACTTTTCTTATGTTTACGATAAAAGATGGCCGCAAAGACAATACCTGCTGCCAAGCCGCCGATGTGTGCGGCATTGTCGACTCCCTGACTGGTGAGTCCGCCATATAAACTGAAAACTACGAACAGAATAATTTGTCTTGTACTGATATCCTCAAGGCGTCCTTTATTCACGACTACAATATACGCCATAGCCCCTACAATTCCGAATATAGCTCCGGACGCACCAATTGAAACCGCATTTGTATGATTTACCATATTATAACCCATAGAAGCAATCCCTGCAATAACTCCTGAACCAAAATAGATAACGAGATATCGCCATTTTCCGGCTGCTCTCTCCACATTATCCCCGATAATCAGCAGAACAATCATATTATTGGCAAGATGCTGTATACCGCCATGCAAAAACATATAAGTAAATAACCGGTAATAATCATGTTGATACCAAACTGCCGGCCAATAAAGGGCACCTATATCTAAAACCGGATTTGTCCGCATGTAAAAATCATTTCTCTGAACAAACAAAAAAACAATTACATTAATAATTACAAGAAACGTATTATATTTAGCAAAATATTTCATCCAGAAGGGGCGGCTGTCCGGATACAACGAGTCATCAGCCGTATAAGGAAATGGTACTTCTCCCTCGTCCGAAACCTGCCGGCTTAATAAAATATCTTCTATATCATGTCGGATTCCCATAAAATCAGGGTTATTATTTTCATATATAATCAGCCTGTTATTTTTCATATCAATGATCCATTCATTCGGGTCTCCGGGCTGAAAATTACGAACCACTTCCACATACTTGGTACATATAACAGTCTGTATATGAACTGATGTAAAGCCCCGCTCGGAATAATTCCGGTAGAGCTGCCTTTGTATGTTCTCATACTGCTCGGTGTTAAATTCCATACCATTTGGACACTCAAAAAATGCTGTCAGATTGATTTCCTGGCCGGCAGCATAATATAAGATAGATATTCCCGGAACGTTAACCTTTACTTCATGAAATCCTTTTTGCAACAGTTTTGTTCTGATTCTTTCTATTATCATGAATTCATAATCCTTCTGCTAATATTGTTGCCTTACCTTTTTCAAGCGAATAGGTATATTATTCTATACCCTATATCGGAATACATTTAATATTACAAAAGTTGATACAGGGAATAAAACTTTACGATTAAAACTTATTTTTATTCTGCCCAATCAAAAGAACGTTTTACAGCCTTCTCCCAGCCATTGATTAATTTTTCT
This sequence comes from Bacillota bacterium, assembly GCA_023443925.1. The sequence continues at coordinate 2,644 of JAEZSL010000098.1, forward strand.
CTTATGTCCTGGTTCATATCCGGGGTAAAGGTTCTGGATAAAGCCCAATTTTCCTTGATTTCCGCTTTATCCCTCCAGTATCCTGCTGCCAGTCCTGCCAGATAGGCGGCTCCCAGGGCTGTGGTTTCTATACAGGACGGTCTATGAACTTCAGCCTCCAGTATATCTGCCTGAAACTGCATCAGAAAGTTATTGGCGGATGCCCCTCCATCCACTCTTAAGGACTTTAGTTTATTACCCGCATCCTTTTCCATGGCCTTTAAGACATCATGCGTCTGATAAGCTATAGATTCCAGCGTTGCACGCACAAGATGACGTTTATTAAAACCTCTGGTAATTCCCACTATGGTACCTCTTGCATACTGATCCCAATAAGGTGCTCCCAGACCAGAAAATGCGGGAACTACATAGACGCCGCTGCTGTCACTAACCGCCTCGGCAAATTCCTCCGACTCCGCTGCGGAATGAATTATCCCAAGTTCATCTCTCAGCCACTGGATTGCTGCACCGGCCACGAATACACTTCCCTCCAGAGCATATTGCACCTTATCCTTTTCACTGGCCGCAATGGTCGTTAATAAACCTGCATGGGACCAGATTGCTTCTTCTCCGGTATTCATTAATAAAAAGCAGCCGGTACCATATGTATTTTTAACCTCTCCCGGTTCAAAACAGCACTGTCCGAACAGGGCTGCCTGCTGGTCCCCCGCAACCCCTGCTATGGGTATTGGGCCGCCCAGAAGCCCCGAGTCCGTATGGCCGTATATAAAACTTGAGGGCTTTACTTCCGGCAGCATGGATTTGGGAATATTCAGTTCCTTTAAGATTTCCTCATCCCACTCTAACTTCTTAATGTCAAATAGCATAGTCCGGGATGCATTGGTGTAATCCGTTACAAAAACTTTTCCCTTGGTAAGATTCCAGATCAGCCAGGTATCTACGGTACCAAAGAGTAAATTGCCGGCTTCCGCTTCTGTTCTTGCATTTTCCACATGATCCAGTATCCACTTTATCTTGGTTCCGGAAAAATATGCATCCGGTATCAACCCGGTTTTTTCCCGTATAATCCGGTCAAATCCGGTCTTTTTTAATTCCTGTATGGTGTCTGAAGTTCTCCTGCACTGCCAAACAATGGCATTATAAACCGGTTCTCCGGTATGTTTATTCCAAACAATCGTAGTTTCCCGTTGATTGGTAATACCGATGGCCGCAATTTCCTCTGCTTCTGCTCCGATCTTAGCCATGGCTTCCGCTGCCACACTAATCTGAGATGACCAGATCTCCATAGGGTTATGTTCCACCCATCCTGCCACCGGATAAATCTGTTCGAATTCTTTTTGAGCAATACTAAGGCTCTGTCCTTTTTTATCAAATAGTATACAGCGGGAACTTGTGGTTCCCTGGTCCAATGCCATTATATATTTTTTCACGCAGCTACCCTCCACATTCTCGTATCTTAACCGTCCATAAACATTATATTCCATATAATAGATTATACTATTTCTTTTCGGCTAATACAAGGGAAGCCTTATTCTATGAATTAAATACTAAGATCAACGATACCATTAAGAGATAAAGGAGCTCCACGGATGAAGTATAAATGCTTTAATAATTTTTGCCCATCTCTTTAAAATTTCAGATATTGTTATTAAAGCTATTGTACCTCCACATTCCAGGTATAATTGATTTGAGAAAACGAAATTTCGTCTTTATCTCTAACAAGGTACGGTTTATTCTCCTGCAGTTTTATATTGTTTAAGTAAGTACCATTCGTCGAGTTCAAATCGGTAAGAAAAATATCCTCCCCTGCTTTTGTAAGTCTGGCATGCCGGCGGCTGACTGACTTATCATCAATGGTTAAGTCCACTCCTTTTCTCAGTTTTCCAATATAAAAAGGAAAGTCTCTAACCAAAACAGCCTGCCTTAGCTCACTGTCTGTTGTTGTCAACCGGTATAGCTTACAAGCTGATAACCTGGATAAAATTACGGTAGCCTCCTGGCTGGAATCCGCTTTATCCATCCATAATACTTGGGTTGCCCCATCACTTTGAGCTAAGTCATTTAGTTTGTGGCCGGCGAAGACTCCTGCTTTCCTAACTATGTTCTCGATATCCCTTTTCCTATATCTGAATTGCTCAGCATCAGGCCTTCCTTGTCCGTAAAGCCCGGAACTGTTATCATATACTCCATCCTTATCGGGAAGAATTCCTCCGGAATTAATCTCCTGATATATAGCTTCTATGTCTGTATCAGATGATTTAGAATTCTTTGCTGCAAAATCCTGAGTACAAGAACCCTCCTCTTCATAATTTCTCTCTTTTGAATATTTTATTTCCGGATCTTTTACTTTTGGATATTCCATATTAGAATCTTCTGCTTCTACCTCTTCCTCTACTGTTCTGATTCCCGAGATTTTATTCTTAGAATCAAATAGCTTGATAAAAACGTAAACTTCCAGGCAGCTTAAAATTAATACGCAGCTGAAAAACTTTGTACCGTCAATATGGGTTCCAAAAGTATTATGTAACAGCTTTAAATATAACGCAGCAATTAGCAGAACAATTCCTGCAATAACACTTACTCCTGCTAAAACAAAAGTAACCGGGCCAAAGTATTGGTACTCCCGTTCACTAACAACTTCTTCCCTAAGAATGCTTCTTACCGGATTTCTATCTGTTTTAATATTCTTACCTAAACAATTCTCAATAATAACCTTATATAGAATTTGCAACTTTCCAGAATAAGCACTTGCATTTTTCTTCAGAAAAGCTGAAGTTCCCTTGTTTGTTTTCCCCTGTATCTGCTTTGAGCGTAATGTATTGTTCTTTTTCTTCTGTATTTGACGTTGCTGCTTAGACTTATGGTTTTTCTGCTTACCGGATTGCAAAACAGTACCATTGGTATTAACAGTATTTCTTTTTTCCTGTCTTTGATATGAAGGGTTATCGGACGGTGCCTGCCTTTTATTTACCGCTGCATCTCCACCAGACGATTTATCGTTCTCCCCTATTAAAGGAGGTTTATTGCTATCAACGCTCAATTCAGTATCAATTGTAATTTTTTTAACCTTCGGTTCAGTCTTTTTCTCCAGTTCCTTTAATAAAGCTGCAAAAGTACAGTCCGGCTCCTTAGTTGCCTTATACATGGCATAAATCAATACCACCGCCGCTTCATCCTTATAATCCACTTTATTCATCAGGTATTCCATTAATCTGCTTAGCTGTTCCTGTATCTGCTCCTGGCTTCCAGGCAGGTGGCAGAATCCAATTTCCAGAGAATCGCCACTTATAAATATGTAATTTGGATCTATAATAAAATCATTTTCTGAAAGCAGGTAATTTCCACTGTTTTCAATCACCTTAAGCATACCGGCTAATATATTTTTTAATTCGCTGTAGTTCAGTGACTTGTTTTCGCAAAATGCAGTTAAGGACTTTTTCGAAGTAATATCATAATAAAACAGATCTGTCTGATCAATGCATCTTAACTCGGTTTTTAATAATCCCGGAATCTGATTGTTCAAAAGCATTCTGGTACCGTAAGCAGCTGCTTTACCTTCAATCCCTTTTAATACAATATAATGATTATGCAAATCCCTTACAAACTCCGCTTCTAGCATAGGCACCTCCGTTTTGAATTTATACATTTAATTATTTTAACAGGTTAAGTATCTGCTGTAGTTTCATTAAGTTATCATTAATTACCGGCATATTCTCCGTTACACCGGAAAATATATCAAACACGCGGAGAAATTCAGCATTGCTCCCAATGGCTGCCTGATTCGACCCAACGATTACCGTTTTGCTTCCCGAAAAAAATGGAAGTAAACCAACAAAGGGAAGCACCATATCAGCTTTTACAATAAGGCTTATTTCCGTGTGACTGACCGTTACATCAATAGAACGGATATCTGCAAGAAAGAATCCCTTATTTAAATGTAACTGAAGATAATTATATATCTCCTCTCTTTTCTCCTGAAGATTAGCCTGTAAAGAGTACAGAATACCGCGTTTATTATAAACCTCGTAGTCCATAAAGCCGGTATCCATTTGGGATTCATTGCGTACCAGGTTTCTGCCAATTAATAAGGTTTCATTTATAACGGCTTCCAATCTATTCTGATCATGCAGGAAAAATCCCAGATATATCAATGCTGTAATAGCTAATAGAATCAACGGAAAGATTAAGGCTGCTTCAATTGTATAGCTTCCGCTGACCACAGGCTGATATTTTTCTTTCGTGCTTTTTTCGAAACAAGTGTAATAGATGTCTAGCGGTTTTGGCTTACTGGTGCTTACGGCTGCGCACTTTATACCGATATCGGTTTTCACTGTCCTCTCCTTCAACTTATAAAACCTCCCAAATAACCAAGGAATAAAAAAGGAATAAAAGGAATAGTAAATTTTCTGCCCGCTTTACGAAACAGCATTAAGCCAACAGCAAACACTGCTGCCCCAAACAAACTGTAAGCCAGTATGAATGCGAGCTGATTAAACCCCAGCCCAATACCCAGAATACTTACAATCAGTCCATCCCCCACTCCAATCTGTCCGCCGGTTAACGGATTCAATAGAAGCAGAGTCAGTCCCAGGGTTAATCCGGCAATACGGTTAAAAAATGCCAGTTCTCCTGATAAAAAAGAATAAATTAAGGTAATAAATCCACCTATAATTATTAATCCAATATGTATTTTCTTCTTCCTAAAGTCCTGCCAGCTGCACATCAGCAGCCAGATTCCCGTTATTACTGTCATGATATATTCATTATGAAACATGTGTCTCCTGCCTTTCTTAGACTCTCCCGGTTAACGCTAAAACATGTCCGTTCTGATATGGCTTTAAACAAACAGTTATTCGCCCCTGACTCTGCACCTGCTGCATAAATTTCTTTCTCCGGCTTGGGAAACAGGTATAGTAATAATAGTTCTTTTCAGTCCGCTGCATGCCAGGTTATAATGATACCGGTCACCGGAATCTGTTATATAAACAGTTTGTCCGCCGTCTGCGGCACTGTCTTTACATAAATTACATTCTGTATATTTACCGCCTGCCTCATTACGTAAACCACTAACCTGCCCTGCATTTACTTCCTGAATAGAAAGCTTCAAATAGGTACAATCACGAAACAAATGATATACCGTTCCGGTTTCCGTGATAAAAACCATTTTTTCGTTTTCTTCGCCAGGAGAAGTTGAATCGGGGGACTCATTTTTTAACGCAACTTTATGCCCGTTCCAGCCTCGCAGCCTGACCCGCTGCATAACCGGTATATCCTGTATATTAAAAAACATAATCGGCAGTCTGATATCATAGCTGACTATAATATCAATTGCATTATCCTCCTTCATAAAACCCGATAAATAAGTGTGGATTCCATCAAATCCCTTCTTTATACAAAACCGGTTTATTGTACTGACATCAAGATAATCCTGCATTTTGACTTTATAATAAGTACTGTCAATGGTCTTTGCGATGACTTCTTCCATACTGTATGAAAGACTGTTTTTGGTATCTTCCGCCTGATTTTCCCCAACTCCATTAAGCTCTGCCTTTTCTTTTGTATCCGCCGGATAATTGGTATTTTCTTTTTCATATTCCGTAACATAATCATATACATACGCGTACTTAGCCGAAAACAATCCGGTTTCAGTTATGGCGTTCTGAAGGCTTTCCTGCAGCCGGATGATTTGCAGGAAATAGATGAAAGCAATCATAATATAGATAAAAATAGGTAACACCAGTGCTGCTTCTACTGTCAGGGATCCATGAATTACTGTTATTTTTTTGTTTCTTCTCATGGTTTTTCCTCATTTATAATTGGTAAATTTATTATTGAATTTATACAGTATTTTAGAATGGATTGGGATATCCGTTCCCAGAAAAATGTTTGGATGATGTTTTCTTGGAGAGAGAATTGTTTGTTTAATTTTATTTTTAGGTGTTTAAATGTGATTAAAAGACAAGAACGGATATCCCGATCCATTCTAAATAACTGATACAGCGCAAAGAAGTATATCTTCATCAGTAGGAATTTTCAAAAGCAGCATGATACTTATACCCATACTTCTCATTGCTTAACATTTTTCGGATAAAAGGAAGATTAATAAATTTAGTACCCATCTCAAAGTCTGCTGCTGCCCGGTATCCAAAGATGCAGTTTTTCATATAAAAACTATCCTCATACTTAAGCTGTATATTTTCCTGAATTAAATCCATTGCCCGAAAACTTTTATTAGTCCGGCTTTCCATATAAAGAAATAACTTGAGGTAACCCTCATAATTTAGATCCACAAGAGTTTTATTTCCCTTAATACTTTCCGCTTTGATTTTAATGAACTCCTTATTAAAACGAAAAAGATCATATAGCCCTACCTGTATATCACTTCCTTTCTTTAACAATGGCAAGGTTTTTCCCTGTAAAAGTGCTTTTACGTCTACCAGCGATTCTGCAAAAGCCCATACCGTAATAACAATCATTTTTGTAATTTCTACTAAGGCCGGCAATCCGGTAAAACCAACAAAGCCTGCGGCTAATATACGAGCCTCCTCATTACTCTTCTTATCGCTTAACAGAGTAAAAAGATTCATAGCCGTACGTATTAATAGAATCCTCATAAGAACTGCTTTTAAATTATCATAATCCGCAGTTTTTCCCATAATGATATATTCCAGTTCATAGTCCAGGGCTTTCATTTCATCCGATAAAACTGAAGCATTATAATTTTCATAATGTTCCATCAGATATTCCTGAAGCAGCAGTATTTCTCCGGCTTCTTCCACTCCCTTATATGCCGTTTCTTTCATATCCATCTCTTTGCTAAAACCATCGATGATCCCGGAAAGAAAATCACCGCCACCTGGTAAATCAATATTAGAAAGTGAATCCATAAAATCCGCTGTCTCCTCCTCTGACTGTATTTTATGAATTTCTGAAGGTAATTCCGCACCACTTACTTTTTTTTGAGAGACCTTTTGCATATCTTCTATCAGTAATCCCATTACGCCATTATCCAGCATGCTTTTAACTTCGGAGAAAAACGGGTCACTGTCAACCGGTTTAACCAACGTACTATAATCAAATATAAGTTTATCACAGCTATATGCTTTTATAGATTTTCCTATTCTGAACAAGGCTGATTTTAGACTGCTCCAGGATTCTTTATCAGATGCTGCACGAAAACGGGTATCCGGCTTTACTGTTAACAGCACATTTTCATTTGCTTTCAGTGTGTTCCTCATTCCGGTAAAATCATATTGATTTCTGATACTGTCATCCTTCCCATCCGTTCCTTTATACTTCTCCATAAGTGTTAAATCATCCAATAAACTGTCGTAAAGATCAGTACTCAGATTGTCCCGGTTCTCTTCTAAAAATTCTTCGTAATCCAGCAGCTTAAGCTCTGTTTCTTCCTGCATCAGAATCAGTTCCTCAATTATCTCCAAAGAACTCTTAATAGTTGGCAGGATATCTTCCGTCAACTCCTGTAAAACTTTCATACGGTTATTTATTGACTTTATTAAATTATTCTCTATGCGTTTATACTTATCCAGTTTGTCTTTAGCATTTGAGATAGCTTCCCTTAAGGAGGATAGCTCAGCAGTATCCTCTATGGAGCTTTGATCAATAGCTATTAAGCTTTCATACCGTTCCCTTGCAGCCTCCTTCTTTACTGCATTCTCATACAGATCGTCTATATCTTTGTCTGCCGCAGCAATAATTTGCCCCGGGTCAACGTAATGGCCTTTCAGAGAAGTAAATACCAGTTCATTCCTTACTCCAAGATCAGCTTCTGCCACGGGTAAGGTCTGAATTTTTTTCACAAAATTGTTCAGAACTTCTATTTTTCCGCTTCTGTTAATTTTAACTCCTTTCTCATTAATGCTAATGCCTTCAATTAACCTCATAAGGGCTAATAAACGCTTATCTATCTCATACAAACTCTTTTCCGTATCCTGTTTTTCCTCCAAAACAGCCTGGGCTTTTCCCGTTTCCTGCATGCGGTCAAGTGCCGGCAGGAAATTCTCAATTCCGTTTGCGATTTCTTTATATTTTGTATAAGCTATTGCTTGATTCACAAACAATTCCCCGTCAAAATCCAGAAGAGTGTTTGTCTTTCCTACCGTGACTCCTGCTGTTTTGATTCCGTATATATTAAAATAGGCATACGGGTCTCCCCATGTATTCTCCAGGTTCTTACCGGGATTAAAAGTATACTCCATGTAATCCTTTAGTTTTTCCGAAATGGTTTCCAGATCCATATTAACCGTCCCATAGCTTCCATCCAGACCAAACAGGTGATAATCCTGGAACAGCGGCAGGTAATATTCGCTAAGTACTGAATCCATGGCAGTCTGCAAAGCCCGCTCGGTATAGATTCTGGCACCGTTACTCCTGGCTGCCTCAATGGTGGTCATAATAACTGCCAATATCAGCAGTAATATAAGGCTTAAGAACACTGTAATGGATCCCTCTTTCTCCTTTGCCATAATAACCTCTTTCCTCAATATTCTTTTCTCTGATTGAATATTGGCTAATCTGTAGTTAAGTAACAGCCTTTCGTATTATCAAACTGACTGGTACAAAAGCTTGATGAATCCTGTATTAGCTTTAAGATATAACTTACTGCCGTTAATCCTGCCTGTATACTTAATCCGATGTAATATCCTCCATGTTATTGGCAATTGACTCGATTACCCCTTTCACAAAATCCGTAATACTCTGTCTGAACAGAAGCACCAGCCCAACTAGGAGTACCAGTATCAATATGATCTCTACTATGGCAATACCATCTTCTTCCTTAATAAATTCGCTCATTAATTCTTTTGCTGTGTGCATTGTGACACCTTACCTTTCATAGTAATCTATAATATTAATAGTTTCTTAAATCCGCAAAGAGATAAAGGCCGGGACTAAGATTACCGCCAGAACCAGCATCAGCATTAACATCATAGGAAAAAGCAGTTTTGTTCCCGCTTCTTCGCCCATTCTTTTCGCAAGTTCTTTTCGTTCTTCAAAAGCCTCGGCAGCTTCCAACTCCAGCTGATGCAGTAAACCGGAGGATCCTTTTTTCACATTCTGAGCTAATAATGAACTGAACCTAAGATAGGGTATAAGTTTCGTTCGCCGCCCGAACCGTTCATAGGCAGTCATCTCCGAAGTACCTAGCATAAGTTCACCATAGGTTATGGTCATTTCTTCATAAGCATACCGTTTTTTTCCGCCTTTCTCCTTATAATCCTTTGCAATCTTATTCCAGGCATTGGACAAAGACATACCGGCGCCTACCAATAATGTAAATTTATTTATGATTTCCGGATAATCTAAAAGCATCTCCCTGTTCCTTTTTTCTACCTTGTCGTATAAATCTCGATCCATAAGCTTATATAGTAAAAAAGCTGCTATTAACCCAAATAGCAGAAACATTCCGCCACTCTTATCATGATTTTCGGCCCAGGATATACGCTGCTGCTGTATGGAATCCGGCAATACCAGCCGGTCTTTTGTTTTTGTCTCTTCATTGGCAGCATCAATTGCCTCCTCCAGGTTTTTTCTTGCCAGCTCCGATTTTGTGTACACTCTGGGCAAGACCTTAAAATAGCTGGTATATTCCTGAATATCCTTGTTATATGTAATTGTTGCGGTTACCGGGACCAATACCTCTTCTGCTATTTCTTTATTGTGTACTTTTCCTTCAAAATCAATTATCCTGGAATTGCCGCTGCTCCACCGGACAGACATGTTGATATCCGGAATATAAGAAATAAAGTTTAAGTCCGTAGTAACTTTATCCGGTGATTCATTATTTTTAAGTATCCGCTTATCGATGTATTCTTTGGCATATTGAAACTGCTCATTCATTTCGGCACTGTCGTACTGCTTTTCTGATACATCCAAATGCATCTCTTCCTCCAGAACAGTGGAACCTTGTTCCGAAACATTTACTTTAAGATCAACAGTTTTTGATCCTTCCTGATACCCAGGTCTTTGCAGATATCTACCCTCTAATAGCTGCTTATTACCGGATAGCGGCAGGTCGTTAATCATCGAAAAAATATTAGCCGTAAAGATAATAACTGCCGACATCACAACCTTACCGCACAGGTATACCCTTCTTATATGATCCGGTGATTCGCCTATATACAGTGCCTTAAGTGGTTCCTCCAAATTATCCGCTGCATTTCTTTTATTCAGTTTCAATTTATCCATTAGAAAAAACCCCAGAGGATACAAAGATTTAAACCGGTACAGCTTATTATCCAAACTGTTAACCGTATCGCATTCATAATTTTTAGAAAGACTCCAGAGTATAATAAACCCCAGTAATATCGTTATATTTAATACTATCATTTTCCTCCTGTCTCCCGTAAATACACGGTTCTGTTAAACTTCTATATTAATAATTCTCCTGGTCAGCCGGAATACGACAAAATATAGTACGAGTATCCCGGTCATAAATATAATTCCAAAGATATTATGATACAGCGGGTTTAAAAAACCTCCCGAAAACATACGCAGATATAAAATAATGAAAAAAGGAATCAGACTCATAATATCCGCCTCAAATTTTTTTCCCGTAATTAAAGTAATTATTTCTCTTTTCACCTCAATCTTGTCACTGATAGTATTTCCGGTGGTTCGGATTATCTTTATAATATCCCCGCCGGTTCTCTTAGCCGTTACAAACACCTCGGCAAAATTGGCAATATCCTCTATGCCGCTGCGGACTGCCAGATCCTTTAAGGTTGATTCCACCGTTCGGTTCGTATTCAGCTGATGCACAATTCCCTCAAACTCCAGCACAATCCGTGCGTCGGGAGAATACATTAATTTTAAATCCGCCACAGCCTGACTGAAGGCATTTTCAATGGAATAACCGGCATTTAACGCTGCCGATAAACTGGCTAATCCATCCTTGAATTCCAGATTCAGCTGCCATTTTCTTTTTTCTATCAGCTGCTTCTTTTTTATTTGTACATGAATAAAGCCGTAGGGAATTAATAAAATTGCACCGATTAGACTGTAGTAAAATACATATCCGGTGATTGCACCTAAGACAGCTCCCTGAAAAAAATAGCTGCTCCATTCTTTTTTTGAATATTGGTATAAGTTATAATCGCTTATCACAGAATCCCCGCTTTACTTAATTTTGATAAGTTAATCAATTCATTATTTGTTTTCTGCAGCTCCCCCAATACCTTGCCGCTGCTGCCTTCTCCAGATTCCTTAAACACATAGAGTTTATTTACTTCGATTTCACCGTCCGTGCAGTCAAGCACTTCTGATACCTCCAGCACTTTCCTGCTTTTATCCCGCAGCCTTCCCAAATGTACGATGATATCGATGGCGGATGCAATCTGCTTTCTGACGGCCATCAACGGAATATCGGTGCCCATAAGTACCAGGGTCTCCAGGCGGTTTAACATATCCACAGTGGAATTGGCATGGCCTGTGGACATGGAGCCGTCATGTCCACTGTTCATAGCCTGTAACATATCGATAGCAGCAGCATCCCTTACTTCGCCGACGACAATCCGGTCAGGCCTCATACGCAAACTCGATTTTATCAGCTCTCTTATATTTACCGCATTCTTCCCCTCCACATTGGCATTACGGGCTTCCAGTTTTACGAGATTCGGAATAGACTTAATCTGTAGTTCTGCGGAATCTTCAATGGTGATAACCCTTTCATCCTTGGGAATAAAATTGGAGAGTACATTAAGAAACGTTGTCTTTCCGGAACCGGTTCCTCCGCTGATAAATATATTATAGCCCGCAATCACCAGCTTTTCTAAAAATCCGGATACCTCTTCTGTTATAGATCCGGTTTCTATTAATTTATGGATGGTTATGGGATTATCGGGAAACTTCCGGATGGTTACCACCGGGCCGTCCAGTGCTACGGGCGGCAGGACGATATTGACTCTTGAACCGTCGGACAGCCTGGCATCTACAATAGGGCTTGCCTCATTTATAATCCGGTTTGACTTAGAAACAATCTGCTGTACCACATCCTCCAGTTTTTTACTGGACTCAAACTGTTTATTCCAGGGTCTGATTGCACCATCTTGTTCAACAAAAATATTATCTGCCCCGTTTATCATAATTTCCGTAATCGACGTATCCTCCACCAGCTCCTGTAAAATATCCAGTCTTCTTATAGAATTAAACACTTCTCTTCTAAGCCGCCTTTTGTCCTGTATGCTTATATAGCTGCCCTTGGATTTAATCAATAAGTTCTCGTCGATTACTTCCAGTATTTCTTCATCCTTTAATTCTTTTGTTATATCGATTTTTTGTATAACCAGCTCCTGAAGCTCCTGTTTTTCTATCTCCATGCTCACCTCTCATTTCAAAATATAGGATTCGAGTGTTTCAAAACACAAAATTGACCTTTTAACGCCTTAATGCATATAAGTGATTGCTCATAATTTAGCAACTATAATTAACATTAACTATCCATGATATACTTTGCCGTTATACTGCAATTTGCGGTTTCATCCTCAAAATTATCTGGGCAAATATTGCAAAACTGGTTATTTTCTTCATTGGAGAGCGGTACAACAGTAATTTTTTGTAATATTTCTCTATTTCCGGACCATTCCAGTTGTTCATGAAAAGCATCAAATTTTAACTGTTCCCAATCGCTGGCTCCCCTTAACCAGAGTACCTGGCTGCTGTTTCGCAGCAGTTCTAAGGCGGCCTGAAAATAGCAGCCCACATCAAATAGGATAACGTCATATTCCGTATTAATCATTAAAGCCTTCAGCCATACAGCAACATCTTCCTCCGTAAGTTCAAATAAATCCGGTCCATAAGATACACCTTCCATATAGTTAAGCATATCTTTTGCTGTGATACTGTCCTCCATTTTACTTATTAGATTGGGATTGTTTTGCTTTAGATAATAGATAAATTCAGACAAGTCATTATCCGTTCTATCTCCGGATAATCGTGAGATTACCTGCAAGGCATTAAAGTTAATATACAAGGTTTTTCTTAATGCTGAATATTGCTTTGCCAAAGAATAGGAGAATAACTGACGGAGGACTTCTTCACCCAGTGAACAGACACATATGAGCTTAATATTACCTTCTGAATAATTATTTGCTCTTTCCGGGTTTTTTGTTAAGGGGAAATGGGAGAATAGTTCTTTTAATATGCAGTCTGCAGACTGGTATTTATAAATAAACGGATACCGGTTATCCCCGGGGGGATTTGTTGTCTCTGCCAGCAGGCAGATGTTTTTTATGGTGTCCTGTTTATATTCTTCAACCAGCAGATTTTCATTAAGCAGCAGAATATGAATCGGATTTTGACCCGCAAATTCTTTTAAACTGCTTGAATTAGTAAAAACACGAACCTGCAGGGGCTTTACCTGTTTTCTTTTTATGTAGTCCATCAGACGGTTGGCATACTCTGCTTCTTCATCAAAAATTGCTAATATACCGTTCACGATTTACTCCTTTCTTTAATTAATTTCATTACGATGTTATAAATACGGATAAATTATCTGCAGCAAAACGGCACCGGTAACTGCAATGGAAAAATGTATAACTCCCTGTCTGCCGTCTCTGTCCTTGTCATAATATGGCTCGGGTATTCTTCCTTTTATCTGTATATTTTCTTCTGAATGATCTTTTAAATGTTCTTTTGAATGCTCTTTTAAATGCTCTTTTAAATGCTCTTTTGAATGTTCTTTTGAATGCTCTTTTGAATGCTCTTTTGAATGTTCTTTAGAATGTTCTTTAGAATGTTCTTCTGAATGTTCTTCTGAATGCTCTTCTGAATACTCTTCTGAATGCTCTTTTGGAAGTTTCTCTGGATGCTTTTTAGGATGTACTCTTTGAAACTCCTTTAGAATCTTCCTTTGATAGTACTTTTGAACTCCCCTTGAAAGTTTATTAGAATATTCACTTACAAAATCCTTTGGACGAGCCCTTGGATACTCTTGGGTACCATCCACAGAAATATCCATAGTTGCGCAGTCATTGGTTAAATTGGATATGGATCTTCGAATATAATTGAACAAATAACGAAAACGAGAAAATACCATTTTATATTTTAAAAGATAAATAAGTGACATAACTGCTCCAAGAATGAATGCAGCTGCAATAGATTTTAAAACATAGGCAGCCCCGTAAAAACTGCCTATAACAGAGAAAAGCTTAATATCTCCCGCGCCTAAGACTTTAATTGAAAATAAAGGGAATAAAAGAATTACCGGCAATAGTATACCCGGCAGCCATAAACTTATGCCAGCCTGTCCATACTCATAAAGATCAAACAGAATCCCGGTGATTATACCGGTTAGAATCAGATGATTGCTGATTTTATAAGATCTAAGATCCATTATTACAGCTAATAGAAGCAGACAGACAAGGCAGGCCATTTTTATACTGATTGACTTCACCTCGCAGAATTTTAAGATAACGTAATCTTACACCTGCTTATAATTAATTTCAAGAGCAAATTTAGCATATTTTGTAATTTCATGAGTAATAACAAAAAACATGCAAAAATTTGTAGATTGTAACGAAAATACATTCATCTTTTATTTGTATAAATATTACAGAAAACGTAGCCATATTTATATAAGATTGACAAACTAAAAACCGCTAAACCGTATCTGGTTCTTATATAAATATACTTAATGTTCTCCTGTTCCTACAGTTATCACTGTTAAATCAATTAATTACCTTAACATATACCTATAAAATCAGCTCAGTACTTTTAGAATTCTCCTTTGGATAACTTAATATTTTTACACTATAAATCACTGCATTATAAATTACTTAATTACAAATTACTCAATTACAAATTACTCAATTTCTAATTACTCAAATTCTAATCACCCAAATTCTAATTCTCAATTACAAATTACTTAATTACTTATTACTAATTCTCATATAATTACCCAATTAAAAATTACTAATTCACTAACTGCTCAATTACTAATTACTCCATTAGGAAACATTAATTATGTAAAATAAAAAAGTGCTGCCACACCATAAACCAGTATAAACCCCGGCAATCCCAGCAATCCGATGGTCAGTGCAGTAAATGCGTTGGTTCCTACCCCCAAGGTTAAATGAAAGTTTAATAACAAACTGTTTATCAGATAGATTCCCAGAAGTCCCGAGAAAATTCGAAGCCCGAAATTCACCAGCAGATCAAAACGGTGTTTAATCAGTCCAAAAAGGATCAAGGCAACACATACAATAATAATTACAACAAAGATCTGACTTTCCATAATTACCCCCTTTACATATCGCAAACAGGCTTACGATACAGCCACAAAATAAAATTTATAAGAAT
>JAEZSL010000144.1 GCA_023443925.1 Bacillota bacterium
TATGCCTTAGCCATAAACTCTTTTACTACCTGAACTCTTCCAAGCAGCGGCATTAAAAGTGCGGCTACGATTATACCAAACACATTTTGAACCAGGTTAAAAGGTACACCGGTTAAGGCTGCCGGTATACCCAGACCCATAGCAAATGCTTCAAAAATAAAGTAACCGCCGGTTACTAAAACACCGCCGACGATACCGGCAGATAAAACCGGAATAGTCCTTAAAACAGGTTTTAAAAAGAAAGGGTTTAATACGTGAAAGATCATCCCGCCCCCAAAAGCAGCCAATGCTTTGATGAGAAAGGTTGCAGGGGCATAACCTGCATAGCCGGAAAATAAATCCGCAAACATAGAGCCGATTCCGGCAGCGATACCACCATAATATGGTCCGAGAATGATACCGGATAAGAGAACAAAACCATCACCTAAATGAATATAACCGGAGGTGGGAGAAGGAACTTTAATTATCATGGTAGCAACGCAGGTCATGGCAGCCATTAATGCCGCAATAACGATTTTTTGTGTTTTGTTATTCATAAACATGCCCCTTTCATATGTAATTACATTTTAACATACTTTATAATAATATTGGTATGATTGAAAGCTCCAGAAATAAATAAATTAATAGTGCCAGATTACGATCAGGGAAGCTCTTAATTGCAATTCATAAACCAGACCAAACAAAAATACAATATACTTAAGGTTAATAGTACACTTTCTTATTTTACCATGTTATCCGGTTTATTTATGAAATTCTCGAAAAATCTGTCTTTAGCAGCTTATTTGTTGTATAATGGAACAGAGCGGAGTAGATAAATTATAAGGTCTGGAACTGAGTGCTGTCGCAGAAGGAATTGGCAGCCAGATTTTTCAGGGATACATGAAATCTAGCAAAGTGTTTGGAAAGAAGTGAATACGATGAAAAAGATACTTGTTGTCGGAAGCTTGAATATGGACATTGTAATCGGTGTCGAACATCTGCCTTTGGCAGGCGAGACGGTCCTGGGAGAAGATATTAGGTATGTTCCCGGAGGAAAAGGAGCTAATCAGAGTTATACTCTGGGTAAGCTTAAAAGCAGCACAGTCATGCTGGGCTGTGTCGGAACGGATGATTTTGGTAATACGCTTTTGCATAATCTTGAACAGGCAGGGGTTGATGTCAGCCATGTGAACAAGTGCCCGGACACTACCACCGGAACTGCCATGATTTATGTAGATAAAGCCGGGAATAACAGTATTGTAGTGGTACCAGGTGCCAACAGACAGTGTAATTTAGAATATCTGAAACAGAAAGACTCCTTATTTCAGGAGTGCGATTATCTTCTCCTCCAGCTGGAAATTCCGGCAGAGGCGGCATATTATGCCGTTAGAAGAGCAAAACAGCTTGGTAAAACGGTTATCTTAAATCCTGCTCCCGCACCGGAGGAAATTCCGGAGGATATATTAATACAGCTGGATTACATAACGCCCAATGAAACAGAACTTGCCAGGTTAACGAAAAGCCCCTGTGATAAAGCAGAGGACATACTGTTTGCTGCCTATAGCCTTATCTCAAAAGGTGTCGCAAATGTACTGGTAACTTTAGGTGAAAAGGGTGCACTTTTGGTTAATGAAAACGGAACGGAATCTTTCCGGGTGGTGAAAACAGATAAAGCAGTGGATACAACTGCCGCCGGCGACTGCTTTAACGGAGCCTTTGCCGTCTCCTTGGCAGAAGGTAAAAATCAGAAGGAAGCAATTTTATTTGCCGGTGCGGCAGCCTCAATTTCTGTAACCAGATTCGGGGCTCAAAGCTCCATACCTAACCGTGAGGAAACCGACCGGATTTTAAACCTGCATAAGCAGGGTAAAATATAACTTATGAGAAGTTGCTTTTAACTTCTGATAAAAGGCGCCGCTTCTGCGCCGTGCATCCGATTACAGGAAGGGTTTTGTTCCAGTAATGTAGGGTTTTAAGCCGTTCAGCGTACAATTGTTCTTGATTTCTATTGCAAATTTATATATACTTTTAATATGCGGATATAGAGTTGATTTTTTTAAAGGCCGTTACAGAGGACGGTTTATTTATATGTTATTCGATAAAGGTTGTATAAGCCTGATATGGTTGTACGGGTTTATAAGGTTTAAATCAGCCAATAGTACTTACATTATTTTGTGATATCGGGAAGGAGATAATAATGGATCTGCATAAATTACTAGAGCAGGTAAAAAACAATGAAATAGATATAACACAGGCGGAAGAACAGTTAAAGAAACTACCTTATGAAGACCTTGGCTTTGCAAAACTGGATCATCACAGATCCCTGCGCTCTGGATTTGGGGAAGTTATATTCTGTCAGGGAAAATCCATAGCCCATCTGAAAGATATTTATCTTAGGTTTTATGAGCACGATACCAATGTGCTGGGAACCAGAGCCAGTCAGGAGCAGTATGAAGAAGTTAAAAAAGTACTGCCCGAGGTGGAATATGATCCCTTGTCTCGAATTTTGTCTGTTAAGAAGATACAGCCTGAAGGTAAAGGCTGCGTCGTAGTATGCACCGGCGGTACCTCGGACATCCCTGTGGCGGAGGAAGCTGCACAGACTGCGGAATTTTTCGGATCGAATGTAATACGTGTTTATGATGTAGGAGTAGCAGGTATTCACAGGCTCTTGTCAAAAATGGAAGAAATCCATAAGGCCAACTGCATTATCGCTGTTGCCGGGATGGAAGGAGCTTTAGGAGGCGTAGTAGCCGGACTGGTGGATAAGCCAGTTATTGCTGTACCGACCTCCGTAGGTTATGGTGCCAATTTCGGCGGTTTATCGGCTCTTCTTACTATGCTTAACTCCTGTGCGGAAGGACTGGCCGTGGTAAATATAGATAATGGCTTTGGAGCCGGATATATGGCCACCCAGATTAACCGGTTACGGGATTAGTTCAACAGGATATAAAAGGATTGCGTGATAACTTCAAGTTAACACGCAATCCTTTTTTTGAATGATTATATTCTAATCCACCAGATTAACATCCATACTTCCGGAACGGAAACCTTCCAGATCGAGTGTAATATATATAAATTTAAGGTCTTTTAATTTCATCAATATGGAATCTTTATGTTTCATAAATTCAGAAAAATCCTCTTTATCAACTTCGATACGAAGGATATCACCATGTGCTCGCAGCCGTACATTATAAAAGCCAAGTTCTTTTATGTATTTTTCACCAAAGTCGATGCGCTCCAACAGATCAAAATCCAGAAGTGAACCATAAGGCAGTCTAGTTGCCAGACAGGGAGCCGATGGGCGGTTGCTGGTGACAATACTCAGATCAGAAGCCAGAGAACGGATTTCGTTTTTGGTGATTTCAAGCTCCAGCAAAGGGCTGTGGATTCCTAATTCCTTGAGAGCTTTCATACCGGGACGGTAGGCTTTCAGATCATCAAAATTACTGCCATCTACTAAATAATGAAAGCCTTCTTCTTTTGCAGTCTGAATCAGGGTCTGAAATAACAGATTTTTGCAGCGGTAACAGCGGTCCGTCGGATTATGCATGATTTCCGGATCGGCAAATTCATCAACGGCAATAACCTTATGAACGGCACCAAAACTTAATGCCAGGGCTTTTGCTTCCTCAAGATCACCATGAGGATGGAGTCTGGTTTCAAACGTAACGGCCAGCACAGGCTTATTGTTAGCTCTACCCACCTCACAGGCTGTTTTTAATAAGAGGCTGCTGTCAACTCCTCCGGAAAATGCAACACAGATTCCGGAATCTGCATTGCTTTCCATTACTTCCGTTAACTTATTAAAGTTTAAGTGGTTTATGTCTGACGTAAAATTGTATACCGATTTCAATTATATTGCTCCTTTTCAAATTAATTTAATAAGCTTCTCAGGCGGTTGTATCTAATTGGTAGTGTTATCAGCAAGGAAGCCGTTAACAGCAGCCTGTGCAAAATATAGTTGGCGGTTAATTATTCTGACTGCCCGGCAAGAGTCTGGATCAGGCTGTAGAGAGTTACGTAATCTATTCCGCTTTCTTCACACAGCTTTTTCACACTGTCACATTCCGGATAATAGAAAGTTTTATCCTTGTAAGTACATACCTTAACCAGGGCATCGCCATATGGAGTAGCAATCGTTTTAGCAGCCCGGTTTAGAGTGGTTCTTTCTGCTTCCTGTTTACGTATACCGATAGTAGTAGTATGGGTGAAGATTAATTCTTCCATAAGTTCCACTTTTTCATTACTGCAGATCAGTCCAAGAAGATAGGCTGGACGGTTTTTTTTCATGTATATAGGGGTATAGTAAACATCCCTTGCTCCATTTTGAAGCAGAATATCCATAGCGATAGACAGAGCTTCACCGCTGCAATCATCAATGTTAGCTTCCAGCACCCATACTTTATCGGATGCAGTATTTGAAACAGCATTTTTACCGGTATCTTCTATGAGCATGGCACGAAGGAAACTGGTTCTTTCATAATTTCTCTTTCCTGCGCCAAGACCTATTTTATTGATTCTGAATTCTTTCGGAAGTGTATCGGAGGTTTTTATTGCGGCTACAATGGCAGCTCCGGTAGGTGTAACCAGTTCGCCTTTTATACTGGTAATATGAAGGTTCAGATGATGTTCAGCCGCTATGTTTACAACAGCAGGTACCGGTACCGGAAGGACACCATGCTGACAGTTGATATGTCCGGTTCCTTCATATAACTCAGATACGATTACTTCACCGATACCCAGGTTATCTAGACAGATAGCCGCCGCCACAATATCTACAATGGAATCCACCGCACCTACTTCATGGAAATGCACTTCTTCCACAGGTTTTCCATGGGCTTTTGATTCTGCCGTCGCCACAATATAAAATATTCTTTTCGCTATTGCTTTTGCATTAATGCTTATATCCGATCCGTTTATTATTGTATTAATATCATCCAGATTCCTGTGCTCATGATGCCCGTAATGAATATGGGGAAGACCTCCGTCATGGGAGTGGAGGTGACCGTTTTCATGAGAATGTTCGTGACCGTGAGGATGTATGTGGTCATGAGAGTGTTCATGGTCATGAGAATGCTCGTGGCCGTGAGGATGTATGTGGTCATGAGAGTGTTCATGGTCATAAGAATGATCGTGATCGTGAGGATGTACGTGGTCATGAGAGTGTTCATGGTCATGAGGATGCCCGTGGTCATGAGAGTGTTCATGGTCATGAGGATGCCCGTGGTCATGAGGATGTACGTGGTCATGAGAATGCCCATGTTCATGAGAATGATTATTTTCATGAAAGTGACCATGTATATGTGCGGTATTCTGAATCTGTAAATTCACATGGCTGGAAGTCTCCTCAACTTCATAATTGGTTTCAGGCACATCTAAAATAACATGAAAATCACAGGCATCAATACTGTTCTTTTCCTTCCTGCTGATTTCGATTTTATAACCATCTACATTAAGACTTTCTAATCCAGCCATTAAAACGTCCACATCTGCGCCAAGATCAATAAGGGCGGCAACGGTCATATCACCGCTGATACCGGAGTAACATTCCAGATATAAGGTTTTTTTATCCATCTTTTATACCCATTTCATATCCCAGGCTGACCTGGGATATTGCCACATAGTTAATATAAATTAGTTTCATAAAGTGAAAGAATAAAATTGTGGCAACCTTTCTTTTCATAATTTTCTTTCACTTTTTGTGTTTTTAAAACCTGTAATAATGACTGATTTACAACAGCACTAAGGGTATGCACTGACGTATAATCAGGAAAATTATATAGTTTATTAATATTTATTGCAAAAGCATTCAATCGCCTGCAGTTATATAAATATTATATCATTATATACCATACCAGCGCAAATATTTGTAGTATAAAGATTCGCAAAGGTTTGCTTAAATAAATAAATGTGAAGGTTTGCTCAAAATAAATAAATGTAAAGGTTTGTACTTTACCAGCTCTGAGGAGTAAATATTTTTCGCACTAAGAGACTAACTATTTAGGGAACGAGTGTTGAATTCATGGTAAAATGTAAGAAAAACTTTACGCGTAGGAGGATTTTTACCATGAGCAACTCATTAA
>JAEZSL010000164.1 GCA_023443925.1 Bacillota bacterium
CAACCGGTTTTCTTGGTGAACTTTCTTTGGGACATGCCGGTTTTATGGCCATCGGAGCCTATGCCGGATCTATATTCACCCTTCATTCCAATCTGCCGGGACCCTTGGAATTCCTGTTAGGAATCCTTATTGGCGGTATCGTTGCAGCTATTTTTGGTATTGTAATCGGTGTTCCCGTATTAAGACTGAAAGGGGATTATCTTGCGATTGTAACGCTGGGTTTCGGTGAAATTATCCGCTCCATTGTTAATTTCCTTGGAATCACAGGCGGTGCCATGGGCCTAAATAAAATTCCACGCTATTCTAATTATACCTGGACCTATGCTATTATGATCGTTACACTTTTAGTTATAACCAACCTGGTAAATTCCAGACACGGAAGAGCCATCAAGTCCATTCGTGATAATTATATTGCTGCTGAATCCATCGGTATTAAAGTAAGTCAGTACAAAATTCTGGCCTTTGTTATTGCTGCGTTTTTTGCCGGAATAGCAGGTGTATTATATGGACATCATTTAAGCATCGTAAAACCTGGTGATTTTGATTATAATAAATCCATAGAAATTCTTGTAATCGTTGTTCTTGGCGGTATGGGAAGCATTCGAGGTTCGGTCATAGCAGCGGTTATTTTAACCATATTACCGGAAATGCTCCGTGCGGCAGATGACTTTAGAATGTTACTGTATGCCATCGTATTAATTGCAATGATGCTGTTTAATTCCTCCTCTCTGCGTACCAGACTGGAAGAAAGCGGCAAGCTGCCAAAGCTGCCTTTCACTGCAAAACGCAACGCGAAATAAGAAAGGAGAAGGTGGATAAGTATGGCTTTATTGGAAGTAAAGAATTTAGGAATCTCCTTTGGCGGTCTCAGGGCCGTTGATAATGTGAATCTTGTAATAGAAAAAGGTCAGCTGTATGGCTTAATCGGGCCAAATGGTGCAGGTAAAACTACTATTTTTAATCTGTTAACCGGTGTTTACCGCCCGACGGACGGTACCATAAAAATAGATGGTGTGGATCTTGTCGGCAAGGCTCCGTCTGAAATCTGTCAGGCAGGCATAGCCAGAACTTTTCAGAACATCCGTTTATTTAAAAAGATGACCGTACTGGATAATGTAAAAACCGCACTGCACAATCAGAAGAAATATTCGCTTTTTACCAGTTTTCTGCATCTTCCAGCTTTCTTTAAGACAGAGCGGGAAATGGATGAAAAAGCCCTGGAGATTTTAAAGGTATTCGATTTAGATGGTCAGGCAGATTATCTGGCCAGCAATTTACCTTACGGCAAGCAGAGAAAACTGGAAATTGCAAGAGGGCTGGCAACCAACCCCAAGCTTTTACTTTTGGATGAGCCGGCTGCCGGTATGAATCCAAACGAAACAGCTGAATTAATGGAAACGATCCGTCTGGTAAGAGACCGTTATCAGATTACCATACTTTTAATTGAACATGATATGAAACTGGTAACCGGTATTTGCGAAAAACTGCTGGTATTAAACTTTGGTACGGAGCTTGCAGCCGGTGCACCGGAAGAGGTACTAAATAATCCGGAAGTAATTACAGCATATCTTGGAGAATAATTAGGGAAAAGAAATGGAGGAATTTCCATGGCAATGTTGACAATTAAAGACCTTCAGGTCTATTATGGAATAATACAGGCAATTAAAGGAATCTCCTTTGAAGTAAACGAAGGGGAAGTAATTGCTTTAATCGGTGCCAATGGTGCAGGTAAGACCACAATTCTGCATACCATAACCGGTCTGGTATCTGCCAAGGCAGGAAGCATACAGTTTGAAGGAAATGATCTGACAAAAATCCCGGCTCATAAAATTGTTTCCCTGGGTATGGCCCATGTACCGGAAGGCAGAAGAATCTTTGCAGAACTTACCGTATTTGAAAATTTAAAAATGGGTGCCTATACCAGAAAAGACAAAAAAGAAATTGAGGATACAATCAAGAAAGTATACAAACGTTTCCCACGTCTGGAAGAAAGAAAAAATCAGATCGCTGGAACCTTAAGCGGCGGGGAGCAGCAGATGCTGGCTATGGGCCGTGCATTGATGTCCCATCCGAGAATTATTTTGATGGATGAACCCTCCATGGGCTTATCCCCCATCTTTGTTTCTGAAATATTTGATATAATAAAAGAAATAAGTGAAAGCGGCACCACCGTATTACTGGTAGAGCAGAATGCAAAAAAAGCATTATCCATTGCAAACCGTGCATATGTTTTAGAAACCGGTAATATTGTTTTGGAAGGCGATGCGAAAGAACTGATGAATAATGATTCCGTAAAAAAAGCATATTTGGGCGAATAACACGGACGATTAAAAAGTTTTACCGGAGCAGGATTTAAAAATATCCACATCTTTAATTTAAGTGCAGGGTACACAGATGTGAATTAAGGAGGTTACTATGGAACATTATGTAATTACCATTGCAAGGGGTTACGGCAGCGGCGGTAAGACCATGGGCAAAATGTTAGCCGAGGAGCTGGGCATCCATTTTTATGACAGGGAACTGCTGCGTCTGGCTTCCGATGAAAGCGGCATTAACGAGGAACTATTTGGAAGAGCAGACGAACAGCTAAAAAAGAGCCTCTTATACCGGATTGCCAGAAAAGAATATAAGGGAGAATTAATCCCTCCCGACCGTGAGGACTTTGTTTCAAACGATAACCTGTTTAACTATCAGGCAAAAGTAATCCATCAGCTGGCAGAACAGGAATCCTGCATCATAGTAGGCAGATGTGCCGACTATATCCTAAAAGACCAGGATAATGTAGTCAAAATATTTGTCCATGCCTCGGTTGAGGATTGCGTCGGAAGACTAAAAGGCCTGTTCAGCCTGCCGGAGAAAGACCTGGAGAAAAAAGTCATAACAACAGACAAACGCCGTGCCGCCTATTACAAATACTATACCGGCCGCAACTGGGAAGACGCCCAGAACTACGACCTGTGCCTTAACAGCCAGCAGTTAGGCTTTGATAAATGCGTTCAGATCGTAAAAAATTATCTGGATATCCGTTTTCAGAAATAATTATTTATTACCAATAGTATATAATTCGAATATATTTTAAGTCTCAAAGAGTAAGTTTCTATAACTAAGGATATATTCAGTGAGTATGGCTGAAAGATAGGTCTCCACTAAATAACGTGTCCACTGTTACGGGTAAATTATAAAATATGCATTAGCAAACCGCGAATTAAATACAAAAGTAATAAAGCAAAAATATAAATAATAATAAAAACATAAATAATAATAAAAATATAAGTAAGACTAAAAATAAAAGTAATATTAAAAGTAATATGAATGTGGTATAAAAAGTAAGATTAAAAGTTTTAAAATAATACTATAAACAATAGTAAAACAATTATAAAAAGCTGCCCAGGAATGGAACATTACAATGCCAATGTAAAAACTTTGTAAAACCTCATCCACGGCAGCTTTCTTATATTATAACTATTTACACAAAAAATAAAATCAAACATACATACCAGCCAAAGACTAAGGCGGGTGTCTGGTGGTGGGGGAGGGGTATTATATTGGATAGGTTCCTGAGGGTACTTAAACTTCAGGAAATGCGCCAAGGGAGAAAAGCGTAACTGTTTGAGTGTAACGAGTTTTACACTTTTCTCCCTGCCATAAGCATTTTCTGAAGTTTATTAGTACCCCCAGGGTTCTATCCCCATAATACCCCTCCCCCACCACCAGACGCCCGCCGCATTATTTAAACAACGAAGTATTGCAATTCAATACGTTACTGTGCTATACTAAATCAAATTAGAAAAGTTACAATAATAGAAAAGAGGGTGCTGTAATGATATCAAAAAAGATGGTTGGATTAGTGCAAAATAGCTCCGTAATACGGGCAATGTTTGAAGAAGGGAAAAAACTCGCTTCCATATACGGACCTGAAAATGTTTACGATTTCAGCCTTGGCAATCCCAGTGTGGAACCACCCAAAGCCGTAAAGGATGCGGTAATAGAGATAATAAATGAGGAAAATGCTAATCTAGTCCACGGTTATATGAATAATTCCGGTTACGAAGATGTCCGCAGGGCCATAGCCCATTCCATTAATAAAAAATATACCACCTCTTTTAGCGAAGAGAATATTATCATGACCGTTGGTGCTGCCGGGGGATTGAATGTTGTACTGAAAACTTTACTAAATCCCGGGGACGAAGTAATTGTTTTCGCACCGTTCTTTGGAGAGTACCGCAATTATGTAAGTAACTTCGACGGTGAACTGGTGATTGTAAGCCCTAATACATCTACCTTCCAGCCCGACCTGGCTGAATTTGAAAAGAAAATAACAGCAAAAACAAAGGCAGTTATCGTTAATACACCCAATAACCCTACCGGAGTTATCTATTCGGAGGCAACCATCCTTTCCCTGGCTGAAATCTTAAACCGGAAGCAGGCTGAACTTGGTACATCCATCTATTTAATCTCCGATGAGCCGTACCGTGAACTGGTTTACGATGGAGCACAAGTGCCATATCTGACAAAATATTATAAGAATACCATTGTTGGCTATTCATACAGCAAATCCTTATCTCTACCGGGTGAGAGAATCGGATATCTGGTAATTCCAAAGGAAGTAGACGATTATTCTGATGTTACTGCGGCAGCCAATGTTGCCAACCGCATTTTGGGATTTGTAAATGCCCCGTCCCTCATACAGAGGGTAGTAGCAAAATGTCTGGATTCCGAAGTAGATGTATCCGTATATAACCGCAACCGGGAACTGTTATATAATAACTTAACCGAATATGGATATACCTGCGTAAAACCCCAGGGAGCTTTTTATCTCTTTGTCAAAGCACTGGAGGAAGACGACAAAGCTTTCTGTACGGCAGCGAAAAAGCATAACATACTTATCGTTCCCGGTTCCACCTTTGGCTGTCCGGGCTATGCAAGAATCGCCTACTGCGTAAATTATAAAACCATTGAAGGTTCCCTGGCCGGTTTTAAGAAGCTGGCAGAGGAATACCGGGCTTAATTTGAGTAATATTTCTGTAAAAACCAAGTATTTATTCATATCCTTATAGAATGTTAAAGCTAGGTAAGAGCTGTATTCGAAGACAATATAATGAAGATGGGAGATTAGGTTGATAAATAAAAAACTTATTTCAACATCCTGATTTGTACGTGCGCCTAAGCGCACAGATGGGAGTTTAAGATGAAGACATGGGAAAATAATATCAGAAAAATAACTCCCTACGTACCGGGAGAGCAGCCGGATTCACCCGGAATGATAAAAATTAATACCAACGAAAATCCGTATACTCCGGCCCCCGGAGTATTAAGAGCAATACAGGAATTTCAGGTGGATAAATTAAGATTATATCCGGACCCCACCGCTCAGAAACTGGTAAAGGCTTTGGCAGATTATTATAAACTGGAGGGAAATCAGGTTTTTGTCGGAGTGGGCTCGGATGATGTTCTGGCAATGGCATTTATGACATTTTTTAATTCGGACAAGCCGATTCTCTTTCCGGACATTACCTATTCTTTTTACGATGTATGGGCGGAGTTGTTCCATATTCCCTATGAACGGCCGGCCCTGGATGATAATTTCAGGCTTCGGAAAGAAGATTATTACAGGGAAAACGGAGGCTTAGTAATTGCCAATCCCAATGCTCCCACATCCATTGCAGAAGAGCTTGATTTTATAAGAGACCTCCTGGAACATAACCAGGATTCCGTGGTAATCGTTGATGAGGCCTACATTGATTTTGGCGGCACCAGTGCCTTAAAGCTGATTAACGAATTCGATAACCTGTTAGTGGTACAGACCTTTTCCAAATCCCGTTCCATGGCCGGAATGCGGATTGGTTTTGCCATGGGTAATCCCCTGCTGATTAAAGCCTTAAATGATGTAAAATATTCGTATAATTCTTATACCATGAACCTACCCTCCATTTATTATGGAGTGGAGGCAGTAAAAGACGATGAATATTTTAAAGCCTGCACCGGCCGGATTATAAAAACCAGAGAATGGGTAAAAGAAGAATTGAAGAGACTGGGATTTCAATTTCCGGATTCTAAAACGAACTTTATTTTTGCAAAACACAGTACAATTCCCGCGGAGAAAATATTTACGGCTTTAAAAGAGGAGAACATTTTTGTCAGATATTTCAGCAAACCCAGAATTGATAATTATCTGAGGATAACCATAGGTACTGACGAGGAAATGACAAAGGTGTTAAAAGTTTTGGAACAAATTATAGCTATTTTTTCATAATAAATACATGAAGAACCTTTCCGTTTGAATTATTCGGAAAGGTTTTCCTTTTTTATTATTTAATTACCTGCTTTGACTAATAAAACTAATTGTGGTATTATATAGCTTATGAAAACACACTGCTTTAAGGAGGAACTGCCATGGATACGGTAGGCACAGGGCTAGACAATACGGAATTGCATAAGGATACGGATATGCAGGCGGAAAAAGAAACGATTTCAAAGAATTTTATAGAGCAAATTATTGATAAGGATCTTAAGGAAGGCAATTGTACGGCGGTAATGACCAGATTCCCGCCGGAACCCAACGGATATCTTCATATTGGACATGCCAAATCTATTTTATTAAATTATGGTCTGGCTAAAAAATATGGAGGCAGATTTAATTTAAGGTTTGATGATACAAATCCCACCAAAGAAAAAACTGAATTTGTGGAATCGATTATCGCAGATGTAAAATGGATCGGCGGGGATTTTGAAGACAGGCTTTTCTTTGCATCCAATTATTTTGAACAGATGTATGAAGGGGCAGTGAAGCTGATAAAAAAAGGCAAGGCTTATGTATGCGATCTCACGCCGGAGGAAATCCGTGAATACCGTGGTACCTTAACAGAGCCCGGTAAAAACAGCCCTTATAGAGACAGGACAGTGGAAGAAAACATAAGCTTATTCGAAGCTATGAAAAATGGTGAATTCCCGGATGGTTCCAAGGTACTCAGAGCTAAAATCGACATGGCTTCCCCCAATATTAATATGAGAGATCCTATAATATACCGTATAGCCAGGATGACACATCACAATACCGGTGATAAATGGTGCATATATCCTATGTATGATTTTGCTCATCCGATCGAAGATGCTATAGAGGGTATTACACATTCAATCTGTACACTGGAATTTGAAGACCACAGACCTTTATATGACTGGGTGGTAACGGAACTTGAATATGTCAATCCTCCAAAACAGATAGAATTTGCAAAATTATATCTGACCAATGTAATAACAGGAAAGAGATATATTAAGAAACTTGTAGAGGAAGGCATTGTAGATGGCTGGGATGACCCCAGGCTGGTTTCCATCAGTGCTCTTCGAAGGAGAGGTTTTACTCCGGAATCCATCAAAATGTTTATGGAACTGTGCGGTGTATCAAAAAGTCAGAGTTCTGTGGATTACTCCATGTTAGAATACTGTATCCGGGAAGACTTAAAGTTAAAGAAACCCCGTGTAATGGCAGTTCTGGACCCCGTGAAACTGGTAATAACCAATTATCCGGAGGGACAGGTGGAATATGTCGACGTATCCAATAATCAGGAAAATGAAGAGATGGGACTTAGAAAAGTTCCTTTTAGCCGTGAATTGTATATCGACAGACAGGACTTTATGATAGAACCCCCTAAGAAGTATTTCCGTTTGTATCCCGGGAATGAAGTACGCTTGATGAACGCTTATTTTGTGACCTGTACAGATTATGTAACAGACGACGAAGGTAATGTGACGGAAGTACACTGTACTTATGATCCGGAGACAAGGAGTGGCAGCGGTTTTACCGGACGTAAAGTAAAAGGAACCATCCACTGGGTTGCAGCCTCTACAGCAGAGAAAGCCGAAGTGAGATTATATGAGAATATTGTGGATGAAGAAAAAGGTGTTTATAACGAAGACGGAAGTCTTAATTTAAATCCGGATTCCATAACCATATTAAAGGAGTGCTTTATCGAACCAAGTGTAAAAGGTTCAAAAGCATATGACAGTTATCAATTTTTAAGACATGGTTATTTCTGTGTGGATTCCAAGGATTCTTCAGAAGAGCACCTGGTATTTAACCGGATTGTATCCCTTAAGAGCTCATATAAACCCGTATAAAGGAGGATGAAGAATGGCAAATTTATTTTCAGGACTGGAAGCCTTTGGGCTTGGTAAAATGTCTAATCT
>JAEZSL010000173.1 GCA_023443925.1 Bacillota bacterium
TCTGCTTTTAGTTGTTGCGCCAGTTGAGTCAGGTTTTCACTTGCTTGTTCTACTTCCTGCATGGAAGCCGCCTGTTCTTCCGACACAGCGGATACATTCTGCGTTTCTTCCGCAGTTGTCTGGATTAAATAGTCCATATTGCTAAGTTTTTCTGCTACCCGACGGCTTTCTTCCGCCATACTTTTTATGGGAGCAGCAATTTTGGTAACATCCTTGCTTAAGCTAAGAATATTTTCTGTGATACGCTTGAAGGTCTCACCAGTATCCTGAACCATCTGTAAACCGGTATTAATATCCTGTCTGCTGGCATCCATTACAGAAACGGTTCTATGTATTGCCTTTGTATTCTCTGTCACCAGATTGTTTATTTGAGAAGCGGCTTTTTCAGAATCCTCCGCCAGTTTGCGGATTTCTTCAGCAACAACTGCAAAGCCTCTTCCATGTTCTCCGGCTCTGGCAGCTTCGATGGATGCATTTAGAGCTAACAGATTGGTTTGTTCTGCAATGGCAGATATTAATTGAACAATGTTCGAGATCTTTTCTCCATCCGATTCCAGTTCCCCCATGGCCACTTGAATTACTTTATTCTGCTCGCCCACCTTATTCATCTGCTGTAAGGTATGTTCTGAGGCTAAACCTCCCTCACTGGCTGCTTGTGCAGTTTTATCAGCAACTAATACAACACTCTCTGTAACTCGGCTGATCTCCGTAGCTTTTTCTGCCAGGCCATTTCCTGTGGAAACCAGGTCTCGCGTAAAATTAGCCTGTTCGTCACTGCCCTGTGCAATTTCTGTGATGGAAGCTGCTATTTGTCCGGAAGCTTTACTGGATTCACCGGCAATATTAAAAAGTATCTGGCTTGCATTGTTCATTTCCTGAGAATTTTTAAGGATGCCACCCATTAGATTAGCCAGTTTCTCCTGCATATTATATAAAGCATAAGATGCTTTTCCAATCTCATCGGAGGATTTGTAATAGTCGTCCGATTGTCTTAAATCGCCGTCTGCCATACGGCTGCATTCTTTTCCAATGGCTATAATAGGCCGCGTAAGCCTGCCGCTGAAAAAATAAATTATGGCTGCAAAAGGAATAATACAGATAGCCCCGGTCATAATCATTGTCAACAGTAAATCAAAAACTGCCTGCTCCGCTTCCTTTTCCGGTGCTGTCACCAAAATAACCCAGTGTCTGCCGCCAGGAAGCGTGATATTAGTAAAAGTTCCTACACGGGTAACACCATCGGCAAAGGTATATGTTCCCCGTACCTGTTCACTGGAATTTAAACTTTTCTGAAAAAGTTCCATCAGCCTGGAATCCAATTCTTTGTTCTTAAGCTTCAATTCCTCCGGTACTTCTTTCTGGCTGAAGTCAAGCACTCCGGCAGCTTCTGGAAATTTAGGGTGGCTGATGACTTTACCGGTATCTTCTATAATCAGGCCATATCCACTCTCTAAGTAAGTGAGATTTTTTACTACATTGGTGAGGTTATCCATACTAAATGATCCGGTCAGAACACCCACGAGCTCTTCTCCGCGTTTAACCGGTACCGCCACATTAAAGGCTGCTTTCCCGGTGGTCCTGGAGGTAATCAGTTCACTGACTACAGGTTCCTTCGTCTCCAGTACCTTTTTAAAATATCCCCGGTCCGATAAATCAACCGTAGTTCCGTCAGAACGTACTGCATTGCCGTCAGGATAGATAAATACTGCGCTCTCTAAAATAGTTAAATTATCTTTTCCATCCGCCAGTGCATTAACAAGTAACTCTTTATTATCTGTCTGGATAATATCCTTATCAGATGCCAGATCTATCTGCTGCAGCAATGCCTGGCTTATATATGAGCTTATTCGATTGGCATAATCTTGGCCCACCGCCATTGCCGTTTCCTCGTTACTCTTTTTTAATGCACTTTGAGCAAATAAAATACTGATACCTGTAACAATAATTAAAGCAAGTAAAAAACTGGGGATAAAAAATACTAACATTTTTGTTCGAATATGGTTAATTCTCATCGGGCTTCTCCTCTTTCCAGCTGTATTATCCTACAAATGAAAGCTCTTTTAGATGAACCTGATTTGTCTGATTTCCCATATTTTAATCTATGAAATGAAATTTTGCAAGATTCCTCTTGATAAATATTGTAGAAGTAAGTCGAATTTCCGTTGTTCTTGTAATTTTTAGTAATATCTTTCACATTAATTGGTGCAAGCAATGTTCCGTACCACGGATGCTACCGGGTTTTGTGATAGATTTCGAGTCGACGGATACTTCACATTGTTGTTGTTTCCGTAATACGGTCACGATAATTGAAAGTGGATATCCGCATTCCGAGGGTCCTAATAGGTAGACAAAATCATATACTGCATTTATGCTTAGTAATCATGTTATTATATATTAATATTAGATTTACTATAATAGGATCAAATAATTTTTAGCAAGAGATAGATACACATAAAATAAGGCTGCTGTAAACTTCTTATTATTACACAATCGTTTCTGAATATATATTAGTTTACAGCAGCTTATTAAAACATCTTTGACTATAGATTACGGAAAGGATATTCCCAACCTGCATCTGATAATTGTATCTTCTCTCTTATTCTTTCCTTGATATCTTGGCACATTTGCTCTGTTCCGACTCTCTCCCACTCTTTAATCATCTTATCAATTACAAACTCCGAGATGACCTGTTCAAGTGCCATGTTAAATTGATTTTTCATCAACAGGGCAACGATCATTTCATAAAATCCGTTTTTCTCCAGTATTTCGATAATCTCCAAACATTCTTCCGGTGTGGTTTGAGAATAATCTTCAAATAACCTGCTTTGTATTTTGGGATGTTCGGAAAGCCATTTTACTAAACGAATAGCCTCAGCAGTTTTATTTGTTATGTTTTCTTGCATTTCACTTTCTCCTTTGCGCTAAAATATTTACTGAATATATTATAAATGCAATAAAGTGCAAAGCAGATACTACTTGGTATCTAGTAATAAATATTTATAATACTTTAAATAAAAACCTGACATTATCTTTATATAAAAAGTTGTTCATATAATAAAAATATCATTATATTGTGATATTTTATCATGAAATTTTAAAGCAATTGTATAAATCATAGAATTCTTTGGGATAATTATTGATATATGTGATAAAATCACATATAATATACTACTAGAAAGGAGTGTTGATAATAATGTTGGTTCGATTCGCAGTTGAAAATTTTTTATCTTTTAAAGATACCACAGAATTTAACATGTCAGCCGGTAAGATTACCCGACACAATACCCATGTAGCACAAAGAAGTGGTAAGCGAATATTGAAAGGAGGATTTCTTTTTGGTGCTAATGCCAGTGGAAAGACAAATTTCATACGTGCTATAGCATTTGCTAAAAGCATTATCGTGAAAGGTTTGCCTAACGTAAGTTGTGATAAGAAACACTTCAGAATTGATAATTCGTACAGAAATAAACCCGGTGTTTTTCAATTTGATATTTTTTCTGGAAATCATTTCTATTCATATGGTTTTGCAATTTCATACACGAATATAAAAATTGAAGAAGAGTGGCTATATCAGGTTGACGCTAATGATAAATGTATCTTTCTTCGCAGCAAAACAGAAGAAGGTAAAACCGAATTTTCAAGCGATATAATTTTCAATGAACAGTCACAGCATGAACGCTTTAAAGTGTATTCGGATGATATTATAAATCCAAAGATGGATCAGACTCTATTCCTCACTGATGTAGTTCTTCGCAGCCCAGATGATGAACAAGAATACCAGCCATTTCGAGATGTAATGGACTGGTTTGAAAAACTGGTTATAATATTTCCTGAATCTAAATATAGCGGAATAACACAGTTAATGGAGAATGATAACGACCGGAAGCAGCTAGCTCAATTATTGGAATATTTTGATACGGGTATTGTTTCTATTTCAAATGCCGAAAAAGATTTTGATAAAGTTTTTGCAGATCTTCCAGATCGAATAGTAGAATCAATAAAAACTGATGTAGTTAAGAAATTATCCGAAAAAACAATCGGTGCTCTAATTCAACACGATAATTCTTTAGTTGAAGTAAGACTTAGAGATGGTAATCTGTATGCAAATGAAATTGTTACGGACCATGGAAACAATAACGATTTGTTTGAATTTGAGGATGAGTCAGATGGAACAAAGCGCTTGTTTGACCTTATTCCTCTTTTTCAAACTGCACTGCGTAATCAAGTTATTCTTGTTGATGAATTGGATCGCAGTTTGCATACTAAAGCTACCTTAGAATTTATCAAATACTTTTATGCTATAGCACTTAATTGTTCATCGCAGTTGATAGCAACTACTCATGATTCAAATATTATGGATCTTGATTTTTTAAGACAAGATGAAATTTGGTTTGTAGAAAGGCAGAAGGATCATAGCTCAAGAATATTTACACTTAATAAATTCAAAACACGGTTTGACAAAAAAATAGAAAAGGATTATCTTTTAGGACGATACGGTGCTATACCTATATTTAATCAATTTACACTGATTGAAAACGAAGAAGGTGATAATGATTATGGCAACTAAAGCCAGTCGATTTCGGTTAAGATCATCTGCATTTGAGAGACCAGAAGAAAATATGCAGATTGAACCTAAAAAAGCAATCTTCTTATCAGTAGAAGGTGATGAAACAGAGCGAAACTATTTTGAACACCTTCAAAGTTATATAGAAACTACCAAATACAACTCTATTATTCATATTGAAGTACTACGGCATAAACGAGGAGACGGGTATTCATCTCCTGAATACGTTATAGAACTTTTGAATGAATATATGAATATACGCAATGGGGAGTTAATTCCTGAGCAATTACCAAAGGACTTCACTAATATGTATTCACCAAATACGGTAAAACAATATTTAGAGACTCCCCTTAGTTTTTCAAAATCTGAACGAAATAAAATGAATGGCGAATTACTAAAACTAGGGATTGACTTGGAATATCGAAGATATTTGCAATTATTTGACCACGAAAATGATTACTTTGCTGTTGTTTTAGACCGGGATTGCGGAAGCCATAGTCGAAAATTGATGGAAGAGTGTATTAAAATCTGTAAAGAAAAAGATTATGGTTGTTACATATCAAACCCATGTTTCGAATTTTGGCTATTATTACATTTATGTAATGTTAAAACAGAACTTGCCGATTTAAATAAGCTATTAGAAAATAAGAAACTAACAAATTATCATACTTACATAAGTAATGAAATCTCTAAGCGCGCAAACCACGGAAAGCGGATAAGTATAAATACATTTTTAACAGTATATTTAAGACAAATACCTCAGGCAATCAAAAATTCGAAAGATTTTGCTTTGGATTTAAACGAAATATTAGATCATTTAGGCAGTAACTTATCTGAGTTATTTCTCAATTTTGGATATGAGGAAACGCAAGAATAACTGCCCTTCTATGCAAGTCCGTATAATAATTACTCTGACTAAGTTTAGTGGGCAGTTACTCCTTTCGTATAAGGAATATAATATTCTTTTCATAATGTTTCTTAAGGTGGTTCGTGTTGATGATTAAATAATTACAGGTTATGCAATTACTGTATTTAAAAGAAGGGACATAACAATGAAGATTAATACACCAAATATACCAGAGTTACGAGAAGCCGGTTCCATGTTCAGCCAGATTGCAGAATTACAGGAGGAAGAACGGGCAGCCGAAGGCTTAATATTTTCATCAGAAATACTCTCCGATGAAGATTTAACAGGGATTGATTATAGTATGGTTGAATTTGAAGGCTGTAAATTATTAGACTGTAACTTTAATAAAGCCGGATTTACAAATGTTCGTTTTCGCAACTGTGATATTTCAAACTGCACCTTTGAAAACAGCTATTTTAATCAGGTGGAGTTCCTTTCCTGTAAAGGAATGGGAAGCAAGTTTCAGAATTCAACCATAAAACATGTCCTATTTATGGACTCCAATTTTACGTATGCTAATTTTGAACATTCTAAATTCCAAAAACTAATCCTGTCCTCATCTAATTTCAGCAATGCCTGTCTGGCAGAATGCATATTAAAAGAAATTGAATTAAAGGATGTCACACTGAATAACTGTGATTTCTTCAAAACTCCCTTAAAGGGTATTGATTTTAGAGAAAGCCGCATTGAGGATATTATACTTTCAGATACTCCTATAGAACTAAGAGGTGCTATTGTGGATACCTTCCAGGCCGCTGCCCTGGCCCGTTTTTTAGGTGTGGTGATTAAATAGAAATTAATAAATAATTATTATTTTGTATAGATAAACAGAACGGTTTCCTGTATAATAGATTTTGATAAGCATGCAAAACGTGGTAATGATATAAACTTATACATTAATATCAGCATAAATCAAGGAATATCAGCTCGAAATTCTGGTGGTTTGAACGCGGATTTTCTAAGCCAAAATAGCTGAACTTTATTTTTTTAACTATAAGATCATGTATATTAATACACATACCAAGCATATGTTTATCATTAAAATACAAATATGAGAAAGGTTACTTAACATCTATCGGCTTACGATAGGCTGTTTTGAATAATACTATGGAAACTGTTATTAAAACAATCGAAGATCTATCATTAAACGCCTGGCCTTCCCATCAAATGGAACTGTATGACGGATGGATTCTGCGCTTTTCCCATTTTTATACTCACAGAACCAACAGCGTGGAACAGTTTGGAACCTCTTCCCTTCCGTGGCGTGAAAAAATACCATATTGTGAGGCTATGTATCATCGTTGGGGTACTCCGGCTATTTTTAAAATCAGTCCTCTGGTATCAAAGGATTTTGATTATATGCTGGAAAACCGCAATTATGAAATACAGCATACCACCAATGTAATGGTATTAAATCTAGAAGAGGCTGTTCTTACAACATCAACAGATACTGTTACCATTAGTCCCTCTATAGAAAGCGTATGGATTGACAGCCTGCTTACCTTAAACGGTACCACTAACTCCATACACAAAACAATTGTCCCCACCATGTACGGCGCTATTGCCAAGGATACCATCTGTGTGTCTATCAAAAGGCAGGGTGTCATTATCGGAACCGGCCTTGGAATTCTGGACCGGGATTATGTAGGAGTTTATGCCATCTATATCCGGGAAGATTACCGTGGACAAGGCCTGGCTCGTGCCCTGTGCACCGCTGTCTTAAAAGAGGGTATGGCTAAAGGTGCTAAAAAAGCTTACCTCCAGGTAGTAGCCGGAAATGATACGGCGCTTAGACTCTATCAATCCCTGGGTTTTGAATGCCTTTATACTTATTGGTTTCGGGTTAGTAATGCAATTTAATTTGCTGAAATAATATGATATAGTAAAATATAGTAATATAATACTTATAGATATATAAACATAAAAAGCAAAGGAGATTGTTATATGGAAACTCTATTGATTAAAGGCGGCCTCATTCATGATGCGGTTAACGAAACTCCTTACCTGGCTGACATTCTGGCTGTTGACGGGAAAATTGCAAAGATAGAACCGGATATCAGACCGGATGAAAGTACAATTATTGTTGATGCCTCCGGGCTTAGTGTATATCCCGGACTTGTCGATGCACATTCCCATATCGGCCTTGACGGTTACGGTATTGGTTTTGAGGGAAGAGATTATAACGAAGTGAATGATATCCTGACGCCCCACCTTCGGGCAATCGATGCCATCAATCCTATGGATGAAACCCTTAAACAGGCTGCTTTAGGCGGGGTAACCTGCGCTGCTACCGGCCCCGGAAGCTCCAATGTACTGGGTGGTGCCTTTACTGCCATTAAATTAAGCGGATTACGCATTGATAACATGATAGTTAAAGAAAAGATTGCCATGAAGTGTGCTTTTGGTGAGAATCCCAAACGTGTTTACAAGGATAAAAATAACTATTCCCGTATGT
>JAEZSL010000174.1 GCA_023443925.1 Bacillota bacterium
TACAACTAATTATTTATGGAGGATTAACAGGTGAAAAAAGGAAAGAAATTTGCAGCAATTATCTTATCAGTGTGTTTAGCGGGTTCCTTATTGACCGGATGCAGCGGGGGTGCATCCAAAAACAGTAATTCGGAAGGTACTGTTACCAAATCGGAGGAAAGTAACGGTGGAAAAGAACAAAAAGTCTTAAAAGCCCTGGTTCCAAACCAGGGAGGTCTGGCTTGGAATGACGGTCAGGCAAATCCGGTTTATAACTGGCTTACGGAGACCACCGGTTATAAAGTAGAATATGACATACTGCCTGCGGATAATCCAAATGACAAATTAAATGCAATTATGGCGGCAGGTGCGGAATATGATTTTATTGTTCTTGCTGATAAAAGCAGATATGCGGAATATGCCAGCCAGGGAGCGTTAATGGACATGAAACCCCTGATTGAACAGTATGCGCCTAATGTTGCGTCCAGCATTAATCAGACTTTATTGGAGATCTGCACGGTTGGAGATACTTATTACGCCATACCGAATATGGGACCAACCGGCCGTGAAGACAGTGCCAATGTGGGCCTTGGACTTTTAGTCCGTACCGATATCTTAAAGGAAATGGGACTTTCCAAACCGACCACTTTGGATGAATTTACCGCCATGCTGGAAACCTTTAAATCGACGGACCCGAAAGGCAAAGGCAGTGCCAACGTTCCCTTTAGTATAAATATCGGTGACTTATATTCCGTAAGAAACAACAGTATCGGCGGTGCTTTCGGCATTGAATCCGATTGGAAGGATGTTAACGGAGAGCTGGTGCCATATCAGGTGCAGGAAGGCTTCTATGATTTTCTGGTATATCTTAACGGACTTTATACAAAAGGATTAATGGACCCGGAAATGCCTACCAACCAGACGGCAACCGTACTGGAAAAGTTTACGACGGACCTGGCATTATGTAAAATGGACGGCTACTGGTCCATTCCCTCTTTAGTAGATACCTTCAGTAAAACCAACCCGGATGCAGCGATTGAATTTGTCCAGCCTCTGGCCAAGGACGGAGTGGCGGCGACCAGTGTAGGAACAAAGAACCAGATTGATAATTATGTGGTAATTCCCAAAAATTCAAAAAATGTGGAAGCAACGATGGATTATATAAACCAGAAACTGGACCCCGCTATTTTTAAAGAAATGGTGCTCGGGGAAGAAGGAGTGGACTATACGGTGGATGGAGAAGGTAATTATCTGCCGGTTCTTCCTACTTTCTTTGAAGACAGAGGCAATGCCAATGCTTACCTGACCGGAGCCAATGAGGACTACGGAAAATACTGGCTGTGCAGGGCAAGAAAGAATGAGAACCAGTTTGCGGCTTATTCACAGTTAAATTACGATTACGATGAATTTGTAAAACCCGATCCGTCTTCGGATTTACCTTGTGCCGCATATACCGAAATATCCTCGGATATTACCAATTCCAAAAGCCTTACGGAAGAATTTATCGTTAATTCCGTCGTAACCGGAATTACCCAGGAAAGTTTTGAGGATTTCGCAGCCAACTGGAAAGCACAGTGCGGGGATAAACTGATTAAAACCTATAATGACTGGTATCAGTCCAGATAATCTTCGTATCAAGACGGAAGATGAACAGTAAGTACACCGGATACATACCTAACCGGTATAGAAAGAAAGCTTGGCAGAAGCAGTCAAAGCAGATACTCTTAGGTCCGCTTTGAAACTTGCTCAATAAGAAGGAGGGCGGCAGTGAATTTTTGTCTCCCTTCCTTTGGTATTTTATAAACATTACAGGAGGGAATCAAATGAAAGTTCAGTTTTCACAGGAGATTGCGTTAAAGGAAGAATATGATATTATTATAGCAGGAGGAGGACCGGCGGGCTGTGCCGCCGCGGTAGCGGCTGCCAGAGGAGGTGCCCGTACCCTGTTAATCGAAGCCTCCTGTT
Source organism: Bacillota bacterium (assembly GCA_023443925.1). Next base: position 1,945 of record JAEZSL010000174.1, read on the forward strand.
CTTTGGGCGGTATGGGTACCATCGGACTGGTACCTGCCTGGTGTCCTTTTTCCGATAAAGAAAAAATTATTTATAAAGGAATAGCGGAAGAAGTTTTTGAGATGGCAAAGTCAGGAATGAGACATGTGAAAAAAGAAGACAGGGACTGGGTGCCCATTGACACGGAAGCTTTAAAACGGGTATATGACAGACTGGTCATTGGAGCGGGAGCAGAGGTTCTTCTTTCTACACAGGTAGTATCCTTATCCCGTAAAGAGGATAGAATCGAGTATGTGGTTGCCGCCAATAAAAACGGACTGACTGCCTTTAGTGGCAAGGTATTTATTGACTGCACCGGAGATGCGGACCTTTTTGCCCTTGCCGGCCTGCCTTTTGAATATGGGGATGAAGAGCAGGTTGTGCAGCCGTCGACCCATTGTTTTACCCTTGCAAATGTGGATGAATATTATTACCGCAATTCCCCCGTCCTTCACATGAGTAATCCGGATTGTGCCGCCTATTCCATAGCAAGGTCTGAAAAATATCCTCTTATTACGGATGCCCATTGCTGCCATTCCCTTCAGGGACCCGGAACGGTAGGATTTAATGCAGGACATATATGGAATGTGGATTCAACGGACCCGATTAGTATATCCAAAGCTATAATGGAAGGACGCGAACTGGCGCATCAGTATCAACAAGGATTAAAGGAATATCTGCCCGAAACGTTCGGGGCATCTTATCTGGTAAATACCGCTCCGGTTGTGGGAGTACGGGAATCCAGAAGGATATTGGGGGTATATGTTCTTAGCTATGAGGATTATATGGAAAGAAGGACCTTTCCCGATGAAATAGGCAGGAACTGTTACTTCCTGGATGTACATCTTACGAAGGAGGAACGGGATAAATTGATGCGGGGAGAGAGCAACGGGGAGGAAGGCTTTCAGAGTTACGGACCGGGGGAATCCCATGGAATCCCTTACGGAAGCCTGATTCCCAAAGAAGTGAATAATCTCTTAGCCGCCGGAAGAATTATATCCTGTGACCACAGAATATTAGGCAGTGTAAGGGTTATGCCCGTCTGCCTCGTTACCGGCCAGGCTGCCGGAACTGCCGCCGTAATGGCTGCAAAAACCGGTGACACTCACAAGGTTGACAGAAACAGGCTTAGAAATAAACTGAAAGAAGACGGTGCATACCTGTTATAATTTAAGTCTGGGAGGGGAGAATGGGGGTAAGCCGTTTTAAGGATTTTAACTTATTTCAGTTTTAAAGCAAAAAGGCTATACTGGTAATTTTCAGAAGGAGAAGGGTAACTTATGTATAAATTATTAATTGCCGATGATGAGAAACAGACAAGAGAAGGACTGGTATTCTTTTTTCAGAATAATCCCTGCGGTTTTGAAGTCATAGGAAGTGCGGAAGGCGGATTGTCGGCGTTAAATATGGCAGGTGAGGAAGAGCCTGATGTGGTGCTGACCGACATCAGGATGCCGGATCTGGACGGGTTTGAACTGATCCGGCGTATGGCGGAGCTTAAAAAGCAGCCTGCGACCATTATTATGAGCGCTTATGACGATGTGGATTATTTCAAAACTGCCTTCAAAGTCAATGCGCTGGATTATATTTTAAAACCCATTGATACGGAAGAGCTGCTTTCGGTTATTGAAAAGGTAAAAAAACGCCTGGATACGGATTATGAAGAGCAAAAGGCCAGGGACCTGCTTCAAAAGCAGATGAAGAACAACCTTCCCCTGCTTCGGGCCAGATTCTTTACCGATCTGGCAGACGGTGTTTACAAGAATTTTAAAACCCTGGAGGAGAGAATGGATTTCCTTCATATTACTCTGGAAAAAGATATTTTTTATATAGCGGTTATGATCAGCCTTGACGGGAAACAGGCGACCTACAGCGGCGTCAACCGGAATGCCGAAAAGGCACTGGATTTCGGTATTTTAAATCTTTTGGAGGAATTAATAGAAGTATACGGGGACGGATATGCCTTTGAATACGATAAGGGGGATTTTGTCCTGATCCTTAAGGAGAGCGTTTTACGGGAAGGGGAAAAAAACAGTGCGGAGAAGCTTCTTTTGCAGGCAGAGGATCTGATTGCTAATTTTTTAGGGATTTTAAGAGGCGGGACAAAAATCCGGGCAACAGTAGGTCTGGGGGAACCAGCATATAGTATAAAAGGGATCAACACCTCATTTCTTAAGGCAAAAGAAAATGTCTGCAAGAGGATCATTCTTGGCAGCAACCGGGTCATTTTTAACCACGAGTTCAGCGGATATAAGGACAACACCCTTTTTGAGTCCTTAAATGAGATACGCAGCCTGGTTTCCGCCTCTGATACGGGCGGGCTTACAAAAGCAGTAGAAACTTTTTTCCATAAGCTGTCCCTGTATCCGGGACTTACGGTTCTTTACGGTATCCAATGCTCCAGTATGGTAATTATGACTGTCGTGGAATCCTATTTATCACTTCACGGCAATTATAAAACTACGGAGGAAGATATTCTGAAAACCTATGAAAAACTTGGTAAGACAGAAACCATACCGGATATGAAACAGGCGGTAATTAATTTTTGCTTAAAGCTTAACCGGACCATCCGGGGGAAAATGGCGGACCAGAACGGGGATATTGTCCATCGGGTAAAAGAGATTATTAAAGGGAAGTATATGGAGAATATTACGATCCAGTCCATTGCGGAGCAGATATACTTAAGTCCCAATTATGTATGCGCCGTCTTTAAGCAGGTGACCGGAAGTACCATAAACCAGTACATTACCCATGTCCGTATTGAAGCCGCCAAGAAGATGCTGGAAGATACCAACGTGAAATTATATGATATAGGCTTTCTGATCGGGTATGTGGAACCCAGTTATTTCAGTAAAATATTTAAAAAAATGACCGCCCTGACTCCGAAAGAATACCGGCAGATGATGATTGGTATGGGGAAAAACAGGGCGGTTTTGGAGGATACAAGCAGGCATAAGGAAGGAGTTTTATGAAACGAAAGCTCTTTATCATTTTTTTCTGCCTTGTTCTGCTGCCCACCCTTGCCTTAAGCTACAGTAATTACCGGAAAACGGAAGAGTCTGCTAATGTTAATGTGAATCAGGCCATGTTGCAGACGCTGATCCAGATTGAATATAATATTGAAAATACCTTAAGCAACATAAACCGGATTTCCGATACTTTATTTTATGACAGCGAATTGCGGGATTTTTTAGGTGAAGAAAATACTTATGATCCGTTAATGCAGGTAAAGCAGCTTAAGAACCTCAGAAATCTGCTTTACAATTTCGAAAGGGACCGGGGACTTTATAAAGTACGAATCTATATTGACGGAAGAAAGATGGCCTCCACGGAACATGTTAACTTTTTTCCTTTAGAGAGTGCGCGAAAACGGGCATGGTATGATAAAACAGTGGAGCAAAAAGGTGCCAGTGTCTGGTCTGGGGCATATCTGGAAACGGATATAGCCGCAGAGCCGGATTATTGGCTTATATCCTGCGCCAGAGTTTTAAAACACAGCGATAATTTTTATGCGAATGACGGGATTCTTTCCCTGGATATAAGAGAATCCACATTGTACTCCTATTTACAGGATATCCACTTAAGGGACGGCGAAGAGGTATTCATAACGGACGAATCTGGAAACCTCATATCAGGACCGGAGAAGTCCAGCTTAGGAAAAGCTTTTCTGGATGAAAATATACTGCAGAAGATAAGCGGCAGGAAAAAGGGTATTATTGTGCCGGAGGATACAAAAAGCGATGATTATGTGGTCTTTACCACGGTGGAAGGCACCGGTTGGAAGATTGTAGACAGGATAGGGCGAAAAAATGTCCTGGGGAATTATTCTTTCTGGAGTGATTTTCAGTTTGTCGTATTATCGATAGCAGTCCTTCTGTTTTTTGTAGCCGCTTCGTTTGTTATAATCAATAACCTGACCAGAGAGCTTATGAACCGGATGCGCCGTATCGGGGCAAATATTGAAAAAGAAGGTATCCGGACCGGGCGCAGGGAATATGTGGCGAATAAAAAAGATGATTTAGGCAAAATAGAGGAGCTGGTCTATGAAATGCTAGACCGCAGCAAAGTTTTGGCGGAGGAGACCTATGAAGCCAGACTTAATGAACGCAAAGCACAGCTGATGGCGTTGCAGGCCCAGATAAACCCTCACTTTTTGTATAATACCCTGGAATGCCTTAACTGGATGGCCATACGCCAAAATGCCCCGGATATCAGTTCCCTCATAACAAAATTGGCTAAATATTTCCGGCTGACTCTAAATAAAGGAAAAAATATTGTCAGCATTGAGGATGAACTGGAACTTGCCAGAATATACCTGACAATCCAGAATACCAGGTTTGATAACGTCATTGCGTTTGAGATCAATATGGACCCGGATATTACGAAGTATCATATTCCAAAACTGACTTTGCAGCCCATTATGGAAAATGCCGTACTCCACGGCATTATGAAAAAACCGGAAAAAAGCGGCTATATATCCATAGACGCCAGGGTTTTGGAGGAGGAAATTGTAATAAGTATTGAGGATGACGGCATCGGCATGACAAAAACAAGGGCGGAAGAACTTTTAAGCCGGAGACAGTCGGAACATTACGGGCTTTTTAATGTTCAGGAACGGATTAAACTTTATTTTGGAGAAAATTATGGGGTCACCATTGATTCGGAACCGGGAGCAGGCACAAAGGTAACTTTCAGGCTCGGTAAAACCGTGCTGGAGGAGTAAATGATATCAATATATCATTTCTTACGGATACTGTGTATACTGCAAAGGTAGAAGTTGCGCAAACATAATATGTATGATAAAATACCTCTTGTGCTAATTATAGAAAAAGTAAAATGATTGTGACAAGAGGCAATATTGCCGCAATATTGTTTTTGGAGGAGTTTTATATGAACATGAAAAATAAAATAAAAAAACTTCCTTTAAAAACAGTATATTATATGTCTTTTTTTTTCTTTATCGTAATTCCGATTATTATTGTTTTGGTAGCGGTACTCTTAATATTAAATCAGCAGTTTAAAAAGCAGGCAATTGAAAATATGAAAAGAGCACAGGAAGCTATTATTGCAGATCTGGAATCGGATGAAGATATTATGTCTATGAGACTTTCACATTTGATTTATACCAATGATAATGAAATACTAAAGTTTGCGGCAGGAACAGATATTACAGATTTAAATATTCGGAATAATTATGAGAAAAAACTTTCCCAGGCAGTAAATATGGTGCTGGAACCGGTTAAAGATATTATTTCCGTCAGTTTTTACATGAAAGATGGAAATGAAACCTATATAAAAAATAAAATCATGCGAACCCAGGAAGAAATAAAGGGGACGAAATGGTATCAATCTGCTTTGGAAAATACCAATACGGTATGCATAGGTTTTTATGACACAGAATCAACCAATGATCTTTATAAGGGAAGTAAAAAGGATTCGCTGGTTTTAGTATTCGCCTTGGCACCCAATGTGACCACTGACCGCTCCCAAAAGATAGAGATGGTAATGTTTTTTCAATCCTCCGGAGCCTCAGAGAGAATAAAATCATATAATCAGGGTTATCTGGCCGGTAAGAACAAATTGGGAATTGCTCAGATCTATGGCAGTGATGGAGAACTGGTTTATTCTACAATGAAAAGTGATTTTACAAGTGATTTTTCATCCGGGGAATATACCTGTGTAACTTCACCCATCGAATTTAATAATTCCACCTGGTATATTAAAAACTATATAAAGACAACAGAGTTAACTGCAGATTATTGGAGAACCGCCATATGGGTATTAGGGGCTGCTATATTGATTCTAGCGCTGGCAGGTTATTATTCCAGGTATTTCTTAAGAAGTATCGTAAGGCCGATAGAAGAGATAAGCGGAGGCTTGAAACAGGTAGAAGAGGGGAATCTGGAAGTTTATATTGCCTCAAAAGGCCAATCCGAAATAAGAAACATGATTCATCAGTTTAATGCCATGGTACGCAGACTGAAAGTATTAGTGGATGAATATAAAGAAAGATTAGAGAGTATAGAGAAAACCCCGGAGGATTATTTCGCTGCTATGTTAAAAGGAGAAATGACCCCGGAGGAGGTTAATGGGAAATCAAAAGAATTTTTTATGGAACAATACGCTATTCTGGGATTTATGGCGGAGGGTTATAGTTCAAAGGAGAAGGAAGAAGCTTTGGCCTTAAAACTGGTTAACAGTTTTGAAAGAAACCCCAGATTTGCCTCAAGGTGCATCTTATATATGGAAAGTACCGTGTTTTTTCTAGTGTTTTATCGTATTACGGAGAAGGATTATTCTTACAACCTAATTCAAATGACAGAAGAACTACAACGGACTGGAATGAAGGAGTTAGATATTGGTATATTTGTGTGTATAGGCCGGCAAAGGTTTGGCTATAACGAATTTTGTAATGGAATAAAAGAAATCAGAAGCAAAATATGCCTGCGCCATTTAAAGGGAAGTAATTCTATCTATGATCTGAACCAGAACCATGAAAAAGCAGAAAGACTGCTTAATATGGCAGAAAGATATGAAAAGCTGGCAGGAGCATTATATATTGCAGATGAAAAAAATGCGATGCAGGAAAAAGGTAGAATGTTTGAATTGTTTACAAACCATTCCATGGATGAAATAAGGATACAGGTATATGCGGCAATATTAGCAATCGGGAATCGTTTTAGCCGGGATAATTCAAACTTTTCAGAGATTTTTGGTAAGCAGTATGATTATATCGAAAAAATTGAACGTATTGAAGATGTAAGAAGTCTGAAATTGTGGGTTACAAATTACTTTGCATGGATTATGGATTATTCGGCATCTAAATTAAATATTGCAAAAACAGATATGATTGTAAAGGCTAAGAGATTTATCTCTGATAATTACGAGGATGCGGACTTATCTTTGAAAAAGGTGGCTGAACATGTCGGTTTAAATGAAAAATATTTTACAAACCGGTTTACAAAGGATACGGGAGAAACTTTTACTTCTTATTTAACAGAATTAAGGATACAAAAAGCAAGGGAATTATTAAAAACTACAAATTTTAAGGTCTATGAAATTGCAGAAATGGTTGGATACTATAATGTGGAGCATTTTAACAGAATGTTCAAGAAACGAAACGATATTAGTCCTGCTCAATATCGGAAAACCGATAAATTGTAGTTCTCCTCTTACTGTAGCCAGAGAGAAAAGTTAAAAAATATATCTTGAATCTAAGGCAATTGCCGGAGACGGGAGTAATCTTTGTTTATACAAGACGATTACATCCACCTCCCGGTGATTGCCTTAACTTTTTGCAGATTATTCTTTAATAATACCCGGAATGTAAACCTGCCTCTCTCTGGTTAAAAATAATAATTTTAATAATTTTGCAGGTGGGTCAATTATTATATTCTTAGGTTGTGAATGAAGTATCAGGAAGTTAAATTGGTAAAAATAATGTGTAAAAGTATGAATTTCTTACCATTTATCAATAATGCTAACGATATGTTAACTTGTTAAAAAAGCAAATGTGAATAATAATCAAGAAAAATGATAATATATGATGGTTATTTTTCCATATAATTGATATGCTGTGTTCACAATAAGAAAGGGAGGAAATGTACTATGAGAAAAAAATTACTCGCAGCAATTTTAACCTGCACAATGTTTGCATCTGTTTTATCAGGATGTGCAAATGCAGGGAAAGGAAATCAGAACAATTCTGATACAACAAAGACATCGGAAGCTACGGGGGAAGCCACCGGAGATGCTTCTAAAGGAGATTTAAGCGGAACACTTACTTTTACAATCTGGGATAACAACTTAAACACGTATATTGAAGAAAACGATATGGTAGGAAAATTCCAGGAACAGTACCCGAATGTTGATGTTGAGGTAGAAAAAATTAAGGATGACAGTGAATATTGGAATGCAATGAAGATGCGTGCTTCCGCGAACCAATTGCCTGATATCATGTTTAACAAACCTTTTACCCTGTCAAGATTTAAAGATTATCTGGTAGATTTATCCGGAACAGAAGCAAGTGCCAATAACGAACTGGCACAAGGCTATGCGGTGAATGGGAAGGTGCTTGGCGTTCCAATGACAGCAGGTTATGAATATGTATATTACTGGAAGGATATGTTTAAAGAAGCCGGAGTAGAAGTACCGGATACCTGGGAAGAATTTGAACAAGCTGCAAAAACCCTGCAGGCTTATTATGGAAGTAAGAATGGGGATTTTATGGCACTAGCCATAGGATTAAAAGACGAATGGCCGGATTATCCTTTTATGGAATTTATGCCTTCTCTGGTATCCGGTAACGGACAGAATTGGAACACAATGGCAACACAGGACGAACCATTTGCGGAAGGCACCGATATTAATAAAGCATATCAGAAAGTTTACAGCTTATTTACTTCCGGAGTACTTGGAAAAGATCCTTTAGGTTTAGGTAATGACCAGGTAACAACGTTGTTTGCAACAAAAAATGCAGCAATGATTGCACTTGGCGACTGGGGACTTCAGAATATTAAAAGCGGTGCCGGTGATGTATCCCAGCTTGGAACATTTTATCTTCCTGCAAGAGATACAGAAGCCGATCCCTTTAACGTAATTGTACAAGGTGATTCTTTGATGGGCGTAACCACACATTCCAAGAATCAGGAAGCAGCCGTTGCATTTGTAGAGTGGTTTTATTCCGATGCATGGTATCCGGATTATCTGGGTTATATAACCTCAGCATCTTCCATGAAGAATTTCCCCAAGGAAAAAGACCCTATTCTTGCAGAAGCAGATGAACTTATCCCGGATAAAGCCCTTGTTATGTATGACGGCGGCGGAGATGCTTTTGCTGCAATCCAGAACGAAACAACTTTTGATTACAAGAAACTGGGTGCGGAGATGCTGACAGATGGGTTCGATTTAAATGCAGCTTTGGCAGGATTGAATGAGAAGTGGGCGGCGGCCAGAGAAAAACTTCAGATTCAGTAAATTTGGTGATTAGCATTGAAATGAGGGTTACTATCAGTAGCCCTCCTATGCTGTCAGGAGGTAATTATGACGAAATTAAATAAAAAGAGACAGAGGTTTATCGTATTATCACTCATTGTGCCGGTTTTGCTTCTGATGGGGTTTGTTGTGTTTCCTGCTATTGACTTAATACGCATGAGCTTTACAAACTGGGACGGTTATTCCCAGAATAGCCGGTTTATAGGAATAAGTAATTATATATCCATGTTCAAAAATAAGGATTTATGGTTGTCCTTGCAAAACAATGCAATTTACTTTCTGATTCATTTATGCATGATACTGGTAGAACTGGGCTTCGCAGTTTTATTAAACAGTAAACTGCGTGCTGCAAAATTTTACAAGACAATGGTATTTATGCCTTATATAATCAATGGTGTGGCAATTTCTTATGCTTTTTCCTATTTCTTTTCACCAATTAACGGTGCATTTGACGCTATTTTACAGGTACTGAATCTGGATTTTTTAAGCAGAAACTGGCTATCGGATACGAAGATTGTTAATTATGTACTTTCTTTCGTTTCAGTATGGAGATTCAGCGGTTATCACGTAATCTTATTTATGGCGGCATTACAATCCATTCCCAAAGATATAGAAGAAGCAGCCAACGTAGATGGTGCAAATGCCTGGCATTTATTTAAATATATTCAGGTTCCTGCAATTATGCTCATGGTAGACTTTGTGCTGTTTGATAACATCAGAGGTGCGCTTCAGGTATTTGACATTCCTTTCGTTATGACCGCGGGCGGTCCGGGGTATGCATCTTCAACCTTTACATTATATACGATTAAGACGGCTTTTACTTTCTCTAATTTCGGGCTTGCGTCTACAATGGCTGTTGCGATTATGATAATGATTGTAGTGATCTATGTTATTCAGAACAAAATAATTCATGGAGTGTTAATAAGAGACAGGAGGAAGCAGAATGTTTAAGAAAATGACAACTCAGACTTTAAAACAAATCCTGTGCCTGGGTATGGTGGCCATCGTTATAGCACCTATTCTGCTGACTCTGTTTGCGGCTTTAAAAACAAAGGCGGATATGGTGATCACTTCTCCTTTAAGCTTACCAGGCTGGGATAAAATCACATTTGATAATTTCAAAGAAGTTTTAACGGACAAATACTTATTATTAGGATTTAAAAATACGGGTGTTATTTTAGTTTTTTCTTTACTTTTTAATGTAATTTTTGGTACAATTACTGCATTCATTATTGATCGTTTTCAGTTTAAAGGAAAAGCTATCGTTGTAGCTTTATTCTTTATTGGTATGCTGATTCCTAACTTTGTTACGGAAATTGCCAGATTTCGTATCATTCAGGGATTACATTTATATAATACTCTTGGTGCACCTATTGTTATCTATGTGGCTTCAGATTTAATGCAGCTTTATATATACCGCCAATTCTTATCAGGTATTTCAGTGGCACTTGATGAGGCGGCGCTTTTAGACGGATGTTCTTATTTTGGGCTATTTACAAGAATAATTTTTCCGCTTCTTGCTCCTGCGACGGCAACTGTTTGTATCATCAAAGCAATTAATATTATTAACGATATGTATGTTCCTTACCTTTATATGCCGAAGAATAAGCTGCGGACACTTACAACCTTTATCATGAATTTTGCCAATGCACAGCAAGGCTCCTGGCAGTTGTTAGCAGCAGGAATCATTATTGTTATGATTTCAACCATCATCATTTATGTGTTTTTCCAGAAATATATTCTTGCCGGAGTTACAGCAGGTGCGGTAAAAGAATAAGTGCGCCTAGAAAAGGGCAGGTAGTTTACCGGGTGGAAATCCCGGCTGGCAAGGTCTAGCAAACCACCAGTAGCGAGTCTTGGGCTCTGTTCAGTAATGAACAGAGTTAAGCGTAGACAGTTAGGAAATTGGGTTGCAATGCTACCCCGCTTCGAAATTATACGAGTTCCATAAGGCCGACGCAGTTTATTCATGCGGAAGGCAACATTATTGCATGCGGTAAGCGAGTATGCAATGACTTAGGCGGAGTCATAGAGCCAATCATGTTTCGCAATGGCTACTTAGTCAACTAGGGAGAGCCTGTGGTTTCTTGCAGGGCAAGTATGGCGTACAACGATAAAAAGAAGGAAACCAAATGAACCATAGGCAGTCGGATAGCTGCGTACTACCGAAGAAGCCGGGTAATGCCGGTGGAGGGAAGGCGGCTACATAGCAACGGTCTTTCTGAGGACACATCATCCGTACTCAGGGACGGGAGGAATGAGGGAGATAGTATGAAAGCAGATATTAATTATTTAGACAAGCCTCAAATTTTTCGCATGAATCAGCTTTCTGCGCATAGCGATCATGATTTTTATAACAATTTTCAGGAGATGCAGGACGGAGTAAATTCCTTACTCCAAACTTTAAACGGTAATTGGATGTTTAAATACACTTTGAATGCAAAAGAAAGACCAACGGAATTTTATAAAGAAGGGTTCGATGCGGAGAAATTTGATGAAATAACAGTTCCGTCACATATTGAACTGGCAGGTTATGATAAAATCCATTATATAAATACCATGTACCCGTGGGAAGGCCACATATACCGAAGGCCGGCCTGCAGTCTGGACGGAAAATCTTTGTACCCGGGAGCTTTTAGTGAAGCTGCATACAATCCGGTAGGGTCATATCTTAAGAAATTCGATTTAGCGAAAGGGCTTGTAGGAAAAAGGGTCTGCATCTGCTTTGAAGGAGTGGAACAGGCTATGTATATCTGGCTGAACGGTAGCTTTATAGGTTATGCGGAAGACAGTTTTACCCCCTCTGAATTTGATTTAACACCGTATATCAGAGAAAAAGGAAATATACTCGCGGTAGAAGTTCATAAGAGAAGTACTGCGGCTTTTCTGGAAGATCAGGATTTCTTCCGGTTCTTTGGTATTTTCAGAAATGTTGTTTTATATGCAAAGCCCGATATTCATATTGAGGACATGTGGGCAAAAACAAATTTAAATGAGGATAATACATCCGGCAGCCTGGCCCTGGATTTAAAAATATCCTATCTGAAAAAGCCCGGAACTATTACTGTTACCTTAAGAGATGATAAGGAAAGAATCTGTTATCAGAAAACAGTACCGGCAGAGGAAGAAACATACCTGAAACCGGAAAGCATCGCAGCGATTACCCCATGGGATAACAGTAATCCTTATTTATATTTGCTGACGATAGAAGTCACTGACACATCCGGCAAGCTTGTGGAAGTGGTTCCATATAGAATCGGTTTTCGAAGAGTTGAAATTATTAATAAAGTTATTTTATTAAACGGAAAGAGATTAATTTTAAATGGTGTAAACCGCCATGAATGGAGTGCCGAAAACGGAAGATGCATAAGCCAGAATGAAATGGAATTAGATATGGAGATTTTCCTAAAAAATAATATAAATGCGGTGAGAACCAGCCATTATCCCAATCAAATCCCCTGGTATTACATGTGTGACGAAAATGGAATTTATATGATGGCGGAAACAAATCTGGAATCACATGGCTCCTGGCAGAAAATGGGCAGCGTTGAACCCTCATGGAATGTACCCGGCGATATTCCGCAGTGGAAGGAGGTTGCAGCAGACAGGGCTAGAACCAATTTTGAAACTTTTAAAAATCATACGTCCATATTATTCTGGTCCCTTGGAAATGAGTCCTATGCCGGTGATAATATAGAGAATATGAACCGCTTCTTTAAAGAAAAAGATAATAGCCGCCTGGTACACTATGAAGGTGTATTTCATAATAGAGCATATAATGAGACCGTATCTGATGTGGAAAGCCGTATGTATGCCACACCGGAAGAGATCGTGGAATATCTGGATGGAAACCCTTTAAAACCTTTTATTTTATGTGAATACATGCATGATATGGGAAATTCCTTAGGAGGAATGAAAGCTTATATAGATCTGCTGGATAAATACGACTTATATCAGGGCGGATTTATCTGGGATTATATAGATCAGGCGCTTTGGGTAAAGGATGAAATAACCGGAGAAAAAGTACTTCGGTATGGAGGAGATTTTGATGACAGACCCTCTGATTATGAATTTTCGGGGAACGGCATCGTATTTGCGGACAGAATGGAAAAACCAGCAATGCAGGAGGTAAGGCACTACTATGGATTGCATAAGTAAAGAAGAAAAGCAGTGGAATGAAGTACTTCAAATTGTATACGGAGATTGTACCCTGGGAGTACACGGAACAAGTTTTGATTATATTTTCTCTTATCAGATGGGAGGATTAGAATCCCTGGTAATTGACGGGAAAGAATGGCTTTACCGGGTTCCAAAACCTACATTCTGGCGTGCTGTGACGGATAATGACAGAGGCAGTAAATTTCCCTTAAGCTCCGGTATGTGGCTGGGCGCGGATATGTTTATTGAGTGCATCGGTATAGAACTGTTTGTGGATGATAAAAAAATCGAACTGCCCATAGCACCGCAAAATAACTGCTATTCAGAAAGTGAAACCGCTGGGAATATAAAAATTATTTTTACCTATAAAACTATTACGGTACCTGCAACAAAAGTGAAAGTTGCCTATGAGGTAACGGCTGCAGGAGAGATAGAAGTTCAGGTACATTATTACGGAAATCAAGAATTACCGGAACTTCCGGTGTTCGGAATGCGTTTTGTCATGCCGACTAAAGCGGTTGGTTACCGGTATGAAGGCTTTCAGGTGAAACCTATCCGGACAGGATGGCAGGCGGAATTGAAGGTATTTATGATATAGAAGGACTACCGGTTACCAGATATTTGGTACCCCAGGATTGTAATGTACACATGGATTCAAAATGGTTGGAAGTTTACAGAAATACAACTCATGACAATGCAAACAGGGACAGTTCTGTTTTTGGTCTGAAATTCTCGGGTATTGATAATAAATTTGCATTTACCTGTATTCCTTATACGGCGGAAGAATTAGAAAATGCCACGCATCAGGAAGAGCTTCCGGTAGCCAGAAGAACAGTGGTATCAATTCTGGGTGCTGTCAGGGGAGTAGGCGGGATTAACAGCTGGGGAGCCGATGTGGAACCGGCATATCATATTGAAGCAGGAAAGGACATAATCTATTCATTTAAAATATCAAGAATATAACCATTCTTTATCGGAACTTAAGCAAATTATCTGTGATACGGCAATTGCAATGGAACATATTGCTTTAATCGTCTCATTATTATCGCTTCTTTCTAACAGTATATAAATAAATTTTGTATGAAGCAGGAAAATGAAGAAATGTTAAATTTAAGACCGTTGCAATTGGATAAGTCAATCCATGCCGCAGCGGTTTTTTTAATGGGATAGATTTTTCGATGAACTTTAATAATAGGTTAAAATAAACTTACATTTATTCCTCGGGCACCATTAGCATATTTTCATTTGAACTGCTTTTTTGGCTGGCTCTTTGTACGTACTCGATGAGCAGGGAGGAGACCGTAACGGTTACCAGTGAATAGGCAATACGCCTAAGCGGAATATAGGACAGGGATATCAGTAATATGGTAATATCGGTAGCAAGATAAACCCGGGAGATTCGGCAATGAGCAAGCTTTGAGAGGATTAAAGCAAGGGCATCGTCTCCGCCGCTGGAGGCACCTTGTCCGATAATTAGGCCGACACCGGTACCTACAAAGAGACCTCCGGCCAGGGCAGCCACCAGGGGATATGCCGTAAGGTTTGGAAGTACTGGGGGAAACATCTCCCAAAGTTTAAAAAAGCCTGCCAGACTTAAGGTTGAGATAAGTGATATTTTTATAAAATCCTTTCCTAAATACCGGAAGGCAAATGCATAGCAGAAGATATCCAGTAAAGGTGTTAAAATAGCAGGAGATACACCCGTCCAGTTATTTAAAAGGAGAATTAGTCCTAACACCCCGCCTTCTGTGATATTCGTCTGCCGGTGGATATTGTATATTCCAAAGGATGAGATGGCAGTGCCAAGTACGATAAAGAGAAGTCTTTTTGCATTAATTAAATTTTTTTTGTCATTTGCGTATATCATAATTTTCTTACCTTTCTTATTCTACCATTTTAGTTTAAACTCTGGTATAATACCAATGTCAAGTACTTAATTTTTTCCAAAATCAGGAGTATACTATAAACAGTAAGGAAAACTGTAAAAGTATAAGTGGGCTTGTGAGATACATTTAGTGTATCAAAAGGAGACTCTTTCTATGAAGGACTATTATAAAATTAATGAGATATCAAAGCTTTACGGTATTGGTGTGGACTCCCTGCGCTACTATGAACGGCTGGGAATTCTAAAGCCTGCGCGGGATGTAAATGATTATAGGCTCTATAACCTGAAAGATATTTATAAATTAAATATCATTTCAGATTTACGTAAACTGGATTTCTCCATGAAACAGATAAAAGAATATCTTGAGCACCAGAGCATTGATAATACACTGGCGCTGTTACAGGAGGAAGAAGAATATATTGCAGAACAGTTAAAGGGTTTAAAGCTGCGGAAACAGCTTATTAAAGAACGAATGAATGCTCTTAAGGAAGCGGACATAATAGCAGCCGGCCATTACAGGGTAAAGAATCTGGAAGAAAGACCCTGCGTCCGTTTAAATGAATATATAATCCGGGATGAGGAGATGGATTTTGCGGTAAAGAAACTCCATAGAAAGCATGAAGGAAAGATTCGTGATTTCGGTAACCAGGCTATTGGGGCTACCGTGGATATAGAGGACATTGAACAGGGAATTACAGTTGGTTACAACAATGTATTTTTCATTCTGGAACCTAAAGCGAAACAATATGATTTTCTGATTCCGGAAGGGAGTTACCTCTCCTGTTATTATAGGGGAGAATATAGCAAGAGCAGGGAGTGCATCAGGAATCTACTAAACTATGCCGGGGAAAAAGGGTATGAGATAGCGGGCAATCCGTTTGAACTCTATATAATTGATAACCGTGAAACAATGAAGACAGAAGAATTCCTGACAGAAATCCAGGTAAGAATCACCCAAGGATAAATGGTAAGAATAAATCAGTCTGCTTAATATATTGCAGGAAAATGAGGCTGGTAGGAAAAGAATACGTGCTATAGCACGAAGATTGGAGTTTCGTATGAGCAGAAGAAAGCAATTGAAAATGAAGAAAGTAGGTCCGGAGCATTTGGAGCAGTATAATCAGCTGCTGCGGTATGTGTTTCAGGTAACCGACAGGGAGCTGCATCAGAGTGGCTGGGAGGAAGATGAGATTATACGGGCAAAATCTCCCGTGCTGGAACAGGCGGATGTTCTTGGCTGGTTTGATGGTGAAAAATTGATCTCCCAGGTGGCAGTATACCCTTTTCAGGTGCGTATCTTTGACCGGACTTTTGAGATGGGTGGGCTGACAGGGGTAGGCACTTATCCGGAATATTCCGCACAGGGACTGATGCATAAACTTCTATGCAAAACCTTAGAAAATATGAGGGAACGTAAGCAGTCCATTTCCTACCTCTTTCCTTATTCCATACCTTATTATCGCAGAAAGGGCTGGGAGATTATATCGGATGTGATAACCTTTGAGATTAACGACTACCAGCTGCCTAAGAATAAGCGGGTAACCGGTGAGATTGAGCGCGTTACCGTAGACAGCGGCCAGGTAAAGGCAGCCTATGAGCGTTTTGCCATGCAGACACATGGCGCCATGCTTCGTAATGAGCTGGCCTGGAATGAGTATTGGCTTTGGGATACGGATGATATTATGGCGGCTATTTATTACAATGAAGAGGGACAGCCGGATGGGTATGTGCTTTACTGGATTTCGGATGAAGTTTTTCATATCAAGGATATGATATTTATGAATGAGGAAGCCCGCAGCGGACTCTGGAATTTTATCAGCGCGCACTTTTCCATGATTTCAAAGGTAGTGGGGAATATCCATACCGATGAACCGCTGGCCTTTCTTCTTGAGGATGCGGATATTAAGGAAACCATTTCGCCATATTTTATGGCACGTATTGTGGATTTGGAAATGTTTGTTGCGGAGTATCCCTTTAAACCGGATACAGCAGACAGAGAGTGGACCTTTACCTTGGAAGATCCTATGTTATCCTGGAATCAGGGGACCTTCACCCTGCGGATTACAGCTGCCGGAAAAGGGGAAGTTATCCGTGTTTCAGAAAAAAGTACGGATAAAATTGATATTCAGAGTATGACTACCATGTTGTTAGGCTACAAGAGACCGGATTATCTCCATAAAATAGGCCGGATATCCTGCAGCGCGGAGACAGTGGATATGCTAGAGGACGCCATAGAGCAGCAGACTCCGTACTTCTCGGATTACTTTTAGTAATAGGGTCTGGCGGATTAAGTTTTTTTTAACATATAGGAAACACCTAGTATACAGTAGCTGTAATGGGAAGTTTACCTATTCGGTTTTGTTTGTTACCCCCATTGACACATGCTATCAATGATAGGGAACAGAGATAATCCCTTTTGGGATAAAGCATGAAGGCTTATTAGTCAAAGATGAAGGGAAAGGGACTTATTTACCGGTGGGATACTGATTCCGGCGGTTTTCTTCAAATACAGCCTCAAAATAACATAAAACGTCATAATAAATCACAAAATACCAAAATAGGAATATATTTAATAATGCAAGAAGTATTTATTAATGCAAATATATTCATAGTGAGGTGTTTATATGGGCTTTTACAGAAATGAATCGAATAGAGGGCATGGCTATTATACTTCTAAAGACAATTTAAGAAGTAGTATCAGCAGATCACGTGATAGATCAAGTAGCAGATCCAATAGCAGGTTTAATAACCGGTTTGACAGCAGATCAAGCAGTAGATCCAGAAGCAGATCCAGAAGCAGATCAAACAACAGGTTCTACTAGAAGATTAATTATGAGTTGCTTATGGGTCTTCATCTGAAAAATAAAACCGGCAATATAGACCATTATTACAAAAAGGATGATATAATTGACAGCTATACCATACAAAGATTATTAGGCGAGGGACGATATGGGATCGTATATCTTGCTGTTGATAAGGATCAAAATAAATATGTTGTAAAGCAATTGAAGAACGAGATGATAAAAAAAGGTGATAATAAATTATTTTACGAAGAATTGAGTTTGAAGAAGTTACAGCATCCTTATTTTCCTCAATTCATTTCAAGATTTCGAGATAAGGAAAGAAAAGGGTATATCCTTGAGTATATAGAAGGTGAAGTATTTGAAGATATTTTACGAAAGGATAGATACCAATTTGGCCGTGAGGAGATTTACCAGGTTTGCAGCCAGCTGCTTGATATGGTGGAGATATTGCATAACTGCAATATTATCCATGGAGACATTAGGCTGCCTAATATCATAAGAAAAGATAATAAAGAGCTTTGTCTGATTGATTTTGGGCTGGCCAGAATACTGGATAATGAGCATCACACGAAGGACTTAGATTACTGGTATATAGGTGATTTTTTAATTCATCTGTATTATACCACATACCAAAATGTAAGCAGAATTAGCAGACCCTGGTTTAAGGAGCTTGACTTAAAGCCAGAAGAAAAAGTTTTCTTAAAGAGACTTATGGGTATTGAAGATTCTTATAAAAATATTCATGAAATCAGACAGCAGTTGAATAAAATTAAGAATAGTAATTAATAGAAACCATGAGGTTTAATATTTCTGAAATATTAAACCTCATGGTATTTATATTAATGTTTGAATCGATTAATGTATTTATAATCAGGTGGGAAGAGGGATATACATGAAATATTTTGGGAATATTATACGATTTTATCCGGATAGTTTTCGGGCTAACATATTTACAAAAGATCCCTTTCGAATGGTTGGACTGATTGATGTAGCAATACATTATTATTATGGGGTTGAAAGAGTAACTCTTGCCTTCTATAGATCCTCGGGCACCAACAGTGGTAAAACCCAGGGATTATGGTACCCAATTGTTGGAATTAAGCTGCATACCGGTGGATTTACAGAGTTTACAAAATATATAAATTTTGTTCTTACGGAAACCACCAAAGACGGCTATGCAGAGGAGGGATGGCTGGCAAAATCACTTTTTTTCAGTGGCAGCAGGGACCGAACGGAAATAAGAGGCTTTTCCAATGGATTTCATAGAGAAAGCTTATTAGATATAGGGAAAAATCTGAAAGATCTCTATGAAAATAACAGGTACTGCTATATAAAGAAGATGGATGCTGAATTTATCAATACTATGGTGACTTTAAATTGTAAACTATATAACAATATGCATACTCAAAGAGAAAATTACGAACGATTCATACAGGATGTTTATAGTGAATGTTAAGGAATGATGAAATGTCATATAGGAATGTTCTCATTTTGATATATTTCTATAAGCTTTTCTCCGACTGCTGTCAGACTGCGTTCCTGAGCAATACCAATACCATAAGCGGTAAGATCCGGTAAAGTGCCAGATAAAATGCCGGCTGTTTTCTCGACGAATTGCTGGAATTCTTTCGCTTTGTAGATGTCCTTTCCATCAGTTAACCATCCTTCATAGACGGGAATATCCCGGACAAGAGCCGGTATTTTGCAGGCGAGGGCTTCCAGAACAACAATTCCTTCGGTTTCTTCATAGGAGAAAAAGGCGAACAGGTCACAGCCATTATAGGCTTCACAGAGTTCATCACGTTCTATATAACCGGGAAAACTCAAATTTGCAGGTGCGTTTTTTATAGCGGTTTGGATGTGTCTTGGCACAAGCAACAGTTTTGTATATCCAAACCAGAAGAAGTGCACCTTTGGCATACTGCGGGCAAGTTCAATGAAATCTAAAATACCCTTGCGCTCTATATAATGACCAACTGAGATAACTGCTTTATCAGAAGGGAGAAGCTGGTATTTTGCCCGGAATGCGGCACGCTTTGTTAGGCTGAAAGCAAAAAATTCCGTATCAATTCCATTGGACAGGTTATAGATGGGGGTCTTAATTCCATAACTTATAAGTAACTTTTTTGAGTAAAGCGTGGGAGTGATAATTACATCCCCAAGTTCATAACATCGGATAATCCACTTTTTAAACAAGGGTGCGAAAACATTAGTACCTATAAACGAATTTCTGAAGTCTTCCATGGTGGAATGCCCATAATAAATAATTTTCTTATGATGTTTACGGGCCAGCCATGCCGCAGCAATAGAGTCGGGAAATACGGTATTGATATGCACAACCGAAGCGGTTTTTGCGAATTTATTCGTTGTCTTGAAGCCGATGCGCTCCAGAATGGCCCTTTGGTGTTGGATGGCCCGCCCGACACCGCTTTTTTCTACCAGCGACAAGCAGCCTGAATATAAAGTAATAAGCATTCATAACTCCTTTCTTATTGCACCATTGATACGATGTGCTGCAAAATTACGTTGAGTCCAAAACTATAAAGAGTAATTGAGAGCGGTTTGCCAAGCAGAATAATGGCCGTGAATTTTTTCCAGCTCAACTTTGTGGTCCCAGCTAAGTAACATAAAAAGTCATCGGGTGCTGCCGGAAAAAAGATTGCAATGGCAAACCATTTGGCAAATCGACCTTCTTTGTTTGTCCATGCGTCATACTTAATAATTGTCTTTTCATTGAAAAGAGCATGTAGAATGGGCTTTCCATAGGTTCGAGCAAGGGTAAACGCCGTAAGAGAACCAATACATATGCCTATGTAATTATAGAGAAAGCCATACCAGGGCCCAAAAAGCAAGACACCGGCAAGACAGCCAAGCCCACCCGGAAGAATAGGTAAAACCACCTGAACGGCTTGAAAGCCGATAAAAACCAATGCGCTTAGAGCGCCAAAGCCTGCGAGGTACTTCTGCAGAGCATCAATGGAGGTAAAGAGGTTA
The DNA here is from genome assembly GCA_023443925.1 of Bacillota bacterium. Next base: position 22,798 of record JAEZSL010000174.1, read on the forward strand.
TTATGAATTGCGTAAACAGAAAAAACAATGCAGGTGAACAGGCTGACGGCAGAAATGATACCGATGGTTTTTTTGATTAAGAGCTTATTCATAGCAGCGCCTCCTGACCGCTTAAATTCAAGCTGTCAGGAAAATCCCTAAAAACCTCAATATAGAGACACTGGACTTTGGTGTTAAACGTAGCTGACGATAATATTTGATGAGTCAATTTAGCGGCGGTATTAATGTTCATATTATTTTGCGTTTTGGTATCAGCAACCCTTTCGTTGATGTATGGAACATACCTGTCCGTTGTAATTGATATTTTCATAAATTGAGTTCCTTTCTGATAAGCTGGTAAGTTATTTGTTATCCGATAACAAAGCCAGTATAAGTAAACAATTTAAACTCAACTTAAACAGTAGATAATATCAGTGGATTAAATTTAAAATAATATCCGGGAGTACGGTTTACCTGAAACTCCGTATCTTTTATTATGTATAAAGTACTTTTCACACTTGATATCCTAAGTCGGGTCGTATATAATTTTATACATTAAATTTAGAACATATTGCAAAACACTTTAACCATGTTTGGGCAATACTTAAGAAGGCAGCAAAACCTATGGATGCAGGATATAAAAAATGTAATTATAATTCTGTTTAAATTCAGTTTACATTGGATTGACATACTATACATGATAATATGATTGACCGAAGAAAGGAGCTTCACTATGAATAAAATTCTAGTTGTAGACGATGATCCGCATTTTCGCGAATTGGTGAAGGTCGTTTTGCAGAAAGAGGGTTTTGCTGTATATGAAGCTGACGACGGTCTGGATGCACTTTCCAAATTAGTAACAGTAAAAGTGGATTTGGCGATCCTTGACGTAATGATGCCGAATATGGATGGTTTTGAGCTATGCAGGGAACTTCGGGAAGCTTATGATATTCCCTTGCTTATGTTGACGGCTAAGGGAGAAACCTCACAAAAAGTAAAAGGTTTTCAGCTGGGTACGGATGATTATTTGGTGAAGCCCTTTGAGCCTATGGAATTGGTGGTGAGAGTAAAAGCCTTGTTAAAACGCTACCAAATCATCGCTTCTCAAAATGTTCAAATCGGGAAACTTGTAATGAACCAAAAGAATTATGAAGTAACCGCAGGCGAAGAAAAAATCACACTTCCGCTCAAAGAATTTGAGCTTTTGTTTAAATTGGCCGGGCAGCCCGGACGGACATTCTCGCGGGACGCGTTGATTGAAGATATATGGGGCTACGATTATGAAGGCAACGAGCGGACACTGGACGTGCATGTAAACCGCTTGCGCCAGCGTTTCCCGGAGGAAAAGTGCGCTTTTAAAATAACCACCATCCGGGGTCTTGGCTACCGCTTGGAGGTGGATTCATGAAAAAGAACAGAGCTGTCCGTTTTGCAGAGATTGCTATTTCAGAGTTAACCGCGTTAATGATCTGCTTTGCAGCCGCTTTTACCGCTGCGATTACAGTGGGGTTTATCGTGGTTTTACTCTCGGGATACGAAATAACTGACAGCATGGTTTTAACTTTTTATGCATTCGGCTTTGGAGCATGGATATTACTGTTTTTGTTAGTAAAAAAAAGCCAAAGGATCAGGTCACTCTTGGGTATTGAGTTTGCCCCCAAAACGATAAACATCCGAAAGCTTGCGCTGATTTCAATGATAATTGCAATTCTGCTTGTATGCTTTGCCATAGCTCACGGACTTATCAGCATCGTCTGCGCAATTATCGGGTTTATGCCGGAGGCTCAAACCTCGCGGGAGTTTTGGAGTTTTAATATTCTTCTCTGGGCGTTACTTTTATTTCTTGTCAAAAAGTTCCTGTGGGCAAAGCTCCCCTTTGGCAATCGTTTTATCAGCAGGGGGGAAATCGTTCAGGGGGTTGCCGTGACGGCTGTTATCTCGGCGGTCATATTGGGGGGATTGGTCGTTGCATACCTTTTGGCATTCGTTCTGTATGCCATCTTTATGGGACGAAGCGTACCTGGGAACGGCCCACCTTTCTTTCATCTCCTTTGGCATTACTCCGGTGTAATGATATTTTTATTATTTTACCGGTATCTTAAGTATTCCAATTTTACGAATAATCTCCGTTTGCTGTCCGGGGTGATGAACACTTTGGAACGTATCGCAAAAGGTGATTTCAGCGTTCGGCTGAACCACAGTCTGAAAGGAAATGAGCCTTTTGCTAAATTAGTAAAGGGCGTCAACGAAATGGCGTTGAACCTGGAGCAGACCGAAAATATGAGGCAGGAGTTTATCTCTAATGTGTCCCACGAAATTCAGTCCCCCCTTGCTTCTATTAAGGGGTTTACCTATGTCCTGAACAACGATGAATTAACCTCCGAGGAACGTAAGCATTTTCTAAGCATTATTGAAATGGAAACAGTTCGGTTGTCCAGATTGAGTGAAAACCTGCTGAAACTTGCCGCATTGGAAGCCGACAGCGTAAAATTTGAACCTAAAGCGTATCGTTTGGATAAACAGCTTCGGGCCTTAATCTTAAGCTGTGAACCGCAATGGAGCGAAAAAAAGATTAGAATGGATGCTTTTCTTGACAGTGTGACGGTCACAGCGGATGAGGATATGTTAAGCCAAGTGTGGGTAAACCTCATTCATAACAGTATCAAGTTTACACCCGAGGGCGGCAGTATACAGGTGGATTTACACCGGCAGGGTAAAACCGTGGAGTGTAAAATATCCGACACCGGTATAGGAATCGATAAGGATGCGCAGGAGCATGTTTTTGAACGGTTTTACAAAGCGGACAAAGCAAGGGAACGTACGAAAAAAGGAAGCGGGCTGGGACTTGCCATAGTTAAGAAGATTGTGGAAACCCACGGCGGCAAAATTACAGTGCAAAGCGAGCTGGGGGAAGGAACAGTGTTTACCGTATCTTTGCCCGTGTAGTGACTGGTTTTCAAATGCTAGATAAAAAGAACGATTTTGCCAATATAAGTAAAATTGTTCTTTTTTTTGGTTTAAATTCAGTTTATACGGTGTTGCTATGATTGCTATACAAGGATGGAAGCATTGCTTTTTAAGCATTGTTTTTGAAATTTTGCTTTTGTCTTGTAAATAACATCATGGAGATAATTGAATGAAAAGACCGTATAGACTTGATAATACCGCAAAGCTCAATCCTGCGGTTCTAAAGAAGACAAACACTTGTGTTTTCCGTGTTTTAGCAATTATTCGTACAATTGCAGTTATGGCCAGCACACTTGCAGTGTGTTCTATGCTGATGGGTTATATTGCAAATACAATGGATTTCAATCACCAGAAGGAGACGCAGATCGAATTGGACGATCTCATGGCGCAGGTGGAAAACAAAACGCTAGATTTGGATGCCATGAGTGACGAGGAATATATGGGTGTTGCACATACAGTCTGCGGACTTGTTGACAAAATCGGTAATGTTACAAAAGCAGCACATTATTTCCGTAACTGTTTCACACGCGCTCCAGGTACGCTTGATGAGATGCTGGAAATCATCCGGCATAAACAGGGCGGCACGTTTGGATGGAAACTCGTAAACCGTCAGAGTACGCGGTTTCACATGTTTGGAAAAAACGGGGAGTACAACATGAAGTTTATATCTGAAGATGGGCATTTTGAAGCGATTTACAACATAGAGGGAGTAAAACTGACGGGAGAAAACAACCCGATGAATATGGGGACGTTTAACTATGGAGATCCAATAAATGAAAAATTGAGTCACATCGTCTATGATATTCTGCCGTTCTTCGAGTGGGGAAATATACAGAAATCCGTAAAACAAGTGCATGGTTTGCCAGATGAGCCTCACACAATTGAAATAACTGATAGTGCGGTGAAAAGGTTTGAAAAATACTGGAAATTGTTGTATGGAGGGAAAACCCGGGAGATAAGCGGAAGTGAAAGAGATCTATGGAATATAATTTTTCTGTTGTGTTTTAGCGTAGCTTTACTTGCATTTTCAAGGTCAAGGGTAATCCACACTGGCAGGCAATGTCGTCAACATTAGAAGTTTAAAAATAAACTTGTCTATGTAAAGAATTCTGTTGGCCCTACTTACTTTTTAAAATTAATAAATGACCGGCTTGCTTTTTGAGCAAGCCGGTCATCTCCCTTTTTGGGAAGTCCTGAGTACTAGCAGACGCCCCTTAAGGAATTAGAATAATTGAATAAGTGGATCTACCGTTAAGGTCCAGTCGGTCCGGTATCACCAGTTGGCCCGGTCGGTCCGGTCGGTCCAGTCGGTCCGGTATCACCAGTAGGTCCGGTCGGTCCGGTAGCGCCGGCAGCACCAGTAGGTCCAGTCGGTCCGGTCGGTCCGGTAGCGCCGGTATCACCAGTCGGTCCGGTCGGTCCGGTAGCGCCGGTAGCACCAGTCGGTCCAGTCGGTCC
>JAEZSL010000220.1 GCA_023443925.1 Bacillota bacterium
ATGATAGGGTCAACAAAATCCAGTTTGCCATGTAGAAAGGAAACCAGAAAGGATATGGCTGCGGCACAGATTAAAGTAATAATCATAAAATCAGAAAACTGGCTAAAGAACTTTATGAGAATACTCTTTTTCTTTTTTGTTTCTAATATGTTCAATCCATACTTTTTTTGTCTTTTCAAAACATCTTTCTTCGTTAAACCTCCGGTTTGTGAACTTTCCAGTATTTTTAAGGCTTCTTCCTTGGTAATATTATGCCAGTTCATCATAAAAACCCCCGTGTTAAGTCGTTATTTTTTCAGTTGTCTTAGCTAATTATATGAGCCATGTCTTAAAACAATTCACTTGTCTTTCCTTATATGTACAAGGATTACCATTCCTGCAAATACAGCAAGGGGTAACATGATATCTTTATAGCGGGAATAATAAACGCCTACGGTATCCCAGTTTTCACGCAGCAGATAACCCAGGCCGATTAATATAGCATTCCATATAGTTATGCCTACAAAAGAGGATAACAGATAGGTTAGCAGACTTTGCCCTGCTGCGCCAGCTATAAATGCAATATACGTTCTGCATATGGGTATAAGGCGTCCGAAGCAGACTGCTAAATTCCCATATTTCTTAAATTTTTCCTGAGAGGACAGTATACCTTTTTCTGCTTTGGGGAATTTTTTAATCAGACCGGTTATCAAAGCGCCTCCTCCAAGTCTGCCGACGGCATAACAGAAGCTGGTTCCGATCAGTCCTGCCAGCACACTTAATGAAAGTATGGTCAGATAATTAACATTCTGCAGGGAGGCAACAGCTCCGGAAAAAGGCAGGACGATTTCGCTGGATATTGGAAAACAGGCATATTCAATCAGAATGATAAAAAACATGGCAAAAAGCCCATATTCGTAGATTAAGTTGGTAAAATAACTCATTAAGACTCCTGAGACTAGTTTATTACAGTATATTAGCAATAAAGTTTAAACATGATTAAGTTTGGACTTAACAAACCAATCAGGAAATGGTATAATTTAGGACAATCGGGTTTTGTTCGATAGACACTAATTCGCAGTTTAATAGTTTTGAAACAGTTTTGACATAAGAATAACACATTCATTTTTTATGTTTAAACTGGTTGTCTTGTTTTTTATTTATTTACTATATATGGTAATGATATTACAATAGTGAATAATTAAAATATATTAAAATCTAATCTATGAGGAGTAAAGAATGACCCACAATATTAGGAAACACAAATTACGAATGAGGATAATTCTGTGTATCGGCTGCCTGTTCCTTAGTCTTTTTATCATGAAGTTATCCACTTCTGCTAAAACTGGTTCACCCTATTATATTAAGGTAAACAAGCAGCAGAACTGCGTAACCGTCTACGAAAAAGATAAAGCTGGAAAATATACGAAACCAGTGAAAGCAATGGCTTGTTCAACCGGTCCGGACACGCCCCTTGGTACATATAACACACTCATAAAATACAGATGGAAGTTGTTGATGGGAGATGTTTGGGGACAATATTCTACAAGAATAGTAGATGGTATTCTGTTTCATTCTGTCTGGTATTACAAGATGGATGAAACCACCTTATCCGCAACCCAGTACAATAAACTTGGAACTTCTGCTTCCCACGGATGTATCCGGCTGACCGTGGAAGATGTAAAATGGATATATGATAACTGCCCTATCGGAACAACAGTTGAGATCTATAACGCCAAAGATCCGGGACCTTTAGGCAAGCCAAAAACCATTAAACTACCGGCTGGTACAGGCTGGGACCCGACGGATCCCAGTGACCGGAATCCGTTTAAAGGAAAGACGCCGGTTTTTAAAGGTGTAACCGACAAAGCAGTTGAATGGGGTGCAAAAACCAATTTACTGACCGGTGTAAAAGCGGCCTCCTCCACCGGCACGGATATTACCCCTGATATTAAAGTAGAAGGGAAACTGGATGTTTATGCTGCCGGTAAATATAAAATTAAATATACTGTCACAGATGCCATAGGCAGGTCAGCACAGAAAACAGTCACCTTCACCGTGAAGGAAAGCAAGGAAAAGCCTCGCATTGATGGTGTTGTTGACCGGTATGCGGCGGCGGATACCGTAATTGACAGAGCATATGCACTGGAGGGTGTATCAGCTTACCTTTCTGCCAAGAAACTGCCTGCAAAGGATATTCAGGTTAAGATTACGAAGAAAGCGGAAGATGTTTATATTATTGACTATTCCGTAAAAGCATCAAATAAGATAACCGGTACAGCGCAGGCAGCCGTATTCATTGACAACACAGCGCCGGTAATTGAAGGCATCTACTTTAGGGAATTGTCCTTGAAACAACTTCAGGCCGGAAAAGCAGAGATACAAAAGCTTGCTTTAAAAGGAATAAAAGTTACGGATGACTATTCAAAAATGACTGCGGATAAAGTAAAAGTAACAGTTAAGGCAAAAGATGATTATGCCTATACCATAACTTATGAAGTAGCAGATGATGTAGGTAATATATTCAAGGAAACCGTACAATTTACTTATTTTGCAGGAGTCAGAATTGATGGTGTAGAAAATCGAACCGGAATTCCCGTTGGTACGGAGATAACGCAAGAGTATGTAAGACAGGGTATTACTGCTGTGAATAGTAATAACGAGGAATGTACGGATTTAATAGAGGTGAAGATCAGTACAGCGGATAATATTTTGTATAAAGTTACTTACGCAATTGCAGATAAAGATGGTAAGGTTATATCACTGACAGCCTATTATACAGTTAACGGCGATCCGCTTCCTGCAGTTAAAACAGATCAAGAGAAAACTGGAGATAAACCCACTGACCAGGAAGCCGGCGGTACAGCAACCGGAGAAACAGACCAGAATGAGCCTGTCACGGATGGAACCGGGAATGTCAACTGATATGAATACAGTAGTGATTTTTGACTGTGAAATTAGTGGTCAGCATAAAGAATTCAGTAATACCTTTGAGTAATAAAAAAACTAGTAATATATAGAAACAGCACCTGATTTAGATATTTAACCTGTCTGACTGACAGAGGATATATCATAATCAGGTGCTGTTTTGCAATAGATCTAGCTAGCGTGAATGAATCAAAGCAGATCCTGACAAATGTATAAATGAATGTTATATAAACAAATACCTTTTCGGAATTTCCTTTCGGTATGAAATTTAAGTGAAAGAACCCCTATGACCAGATTATATGAAATGTTTATAGCATTGGCGAAAGGAAATAACCCACTCAGGCTTCTTATTTACTGTCCTAATAAACAAAACTGTTGATCGTGGCAAATACAACAGGATTGTAAACCGTGGCTTTATATGGTAAAATATAAGAATGGTTTACGTTACGGGAGTTATACTCACCGTAACAAATACGAGACGGAGAGAAATTGAAAGGATATTGAATTAGAAGATGAAAAAGCCGCCACTTTATGAACAGATATATTTGGATATTGCCGGTGCCATTGAAGAAGGAAAGTATAAGCCCGGCGGAAGAATCCCTTCGGAAAAGGAACTTCTGGAGCACTATCATGTCAGCAGGATTACCAGTAAAAAAGCTTTGGAGATGCTGGCAAAAGAGGGGAAAATAGTGCGTATGGCCGGTAAAGGGTCATATGTAACACAGCCCAATGACACGGCAAAGATTATGAGAACAGAGAATATGGTACAGAATATTTCGGGGGAAATTCCTCTTATCGGGGTGATTTTGGAGGGATTTGGTACCGAATTTGGTACGCTGCTGCTAAACAGTATTGAACGGGAATGCAGGAGAAGCGGGTATACAATGGTTCTTCGATGCAGTGACGGAGTAGTCGAGAATGAATCCAGGGCCATCGATGACTTATTAAAACTTGGCGTTAAAGGAATGATAATAATGTGCTCCCAGGACGAAAATTACAATCCGAAAATACTGCAGATGGTAGTTGATAACTTTCCGGTAGTTACGGTAGACCGGCAGATGAAAGGAATCCCGGTACCGCATATAGGAACCGATAATACAAGCGCAGCCAGAGAATTAACGAAATACCTCTTAGACAGCGGATATCGAAGGATCTGCTTCGCGAAACCGGATGCCTATGAGACGTCAACGCTTCAGGAACGGCAGAAAGGTTTTATAGCAGCCATAAACGAATATGGAATGGTTACGGATGACAGCAGCTGGATAACGGATTTGAGAGCCACTCTTCCCAGTAAACATTTTGAAGAACTGATAGAAGAGGATATGGAGAAAATCCTCCGCCATATACAAAGGTATCCGGATATTGAGGCTTTTCTGGCGGCAGAGTACGGTATAGCGCTTATATTATATGAATGCCTTCGGAAAAAGGGATTGGAGAAAAAGTATCCCATCGTATGTTTTGACTGTGTGGAAAACATGATTAATGATTATTCTTTTACCTATATAAAGCAGGGAGAAGGTAAAATCGGCACACTTGCAGTGGAAACATTAATTGAAGTTATTAACGGCAGCAAAAGTTCCAAACATATTATGGTACCCTACGAAATTAAAAAAACGGCATTGGATTAATATATTTTTATATATGGCTTTTTTATCGACACGAAGAACTGGTGTCCGGTTAAATAAATAGATTTAATAAGATTTCGCTAAGCGGAATCTTATTTTTTTATGCCGGAAATTCCACAGATTTTTCTATGTAACAAAAGTTCTGCCGAAGGATCACGTATGCGGAATTCTTTGTACTTTGAGGATTGCTTACATGCATATAAACCAAAAGGGCAGGTATTTGGACAGGAAGAATCATAATACATGTAATATGCAAATGATATAACATTTTAATACATTATGTGATAAGTATTTATGTAAATAATGATATGGTTTTTATAATTTGACAGTAAAAAGGTGTCAATAAATATGTATAAAATAAAAAAATATGATTATTAAATTGTGCAAAATGTATTGACATATTATTAAATGATATATATAATATG
>JAEZSL010000235.1 GCA_023443925.1 Bacillota bacterium
GATTGGTATCAATGTTTTGGGGAGCTCTTTTATGCTTCTTCCCCTGTTTTACCAGCTTATAAGTAGACATACAGATACTGTCGCTGATGACTTTTACCAGGATCTCATCGTCTTTTATTTCAGGAAGCTCAAATTCTTCCAGTCTTAAATCATCCATTCCATACATTCTGACTGCTTTTGATTTCATAGTTTACACCCATTGCATCCTTTCTTCTCTCGGTTTTCTTTCACACTTCATGATGAACGCTTTGTGTCACTATAATGACGCTTTGCGCCATCATAATACCATTCTGTGGCATCAGTATAACAGGCATATATTTCCATAAAACTGATAATGGACCAGGTTTAGGGTATAAAAACCAAAGGGTGGGAAAGTCATGAATTTCACAAAACCAACGAAACTTCTTCCAACCCGTTAACTGCATCCATTATTCATTAACAAAATTCTATTGATTCACACTAGCTCCCATGCATTTGGGGCATAAATAATGGCTCGCATGCATTTCGCGAGGCATTTCACACTAGCTCCCATGGCATAAATCATCTGCTGGCAGATGATTTGCTGCCTCAAATCAGGGTGTGAAATATATTTTATTTCACACTAAAATGCTAATATATTTAACACTTAAATCATGTTTGTTATGCTAAGTCAATAATCTCAACTTTATTAATCAGTTCGTCTACCAATTCCCTGGACGGAGGCTTTGTACCCTTCGTGGTTACGGCTCCGGCGGAAGCTGCCAGGCCTAATTTTGCACATTCCTCCAGCGTTAGTCCTTTATCCAGTCCATAAGCCAGGGCCGCCACCATAGCATCCCCTGCTCCTACGGTAGAATGGGCTTCTACTTTTAATCCGGGGCATTTTACCACCCTGTCTTTTGTTATAAACAAAGCTCCCATTTGCCCCAGAGAAACTGCTGCCATCCGGATTCCCTTTTCCAGCAGCTTTTTTCCCATCTTAACCAGCTCTTTTTCATCCGCCCGGTAATCCATTTCATAATACTCTTCCAGTTCAGCGCGGTTGGGTTTAATGTAATCCGGCCCGGCTTCCAGTGAATGAATGAAAAGTTCTCCGTCAGCATCTAAAAATACTCTGGCACCTTTCTCCTTTAACTTACCAATCAGTTCACCGTATACCGTTTTACTGATACCCCCCGGAATACTTCCGGCCAGAATAAAAATAACATCTTCTCCCGCGTAACCGGTTAACTTCTGTGTCAGCTGCTCCAATTCCTCCGGGCTCACTACAGGTCCCGGTTCATTTAACTCGGTGACAAAGCCTCTTGCTTCCAGCACCTTAAGATTGGTTCTGACTTCATTTTTAATTTCAACAAAATCTGCTTTTATCCCCTGTTCCTTTAAAACCTTTTCAATCAGGTTTCCGCCGGCCCCTCCGCTAAATCCCGTGGCAATGGTTTCGCCTCCTAAGGCCTTAATGGTTTTGGATACATTAATTCCCTTTCCACCCGCATCTGTTATGACATTCTTCAGGCGGTTTAAACTGCCTCTTTCCAGCTGTTCCAGTTCAACGGTCTTGTCAATGGCAGGATTCATGGTTACTGTTATGATCATGGAATCACTCCTTACCCGTGAATATTTTATAAATTTCATCCACACTGCTTCTAATCAGGTTATCCACCGCATCCGGGGTGGATAGCTTTTCCGCTATATTGGCCAGTACTTCCAGATGTTCCTCTCCTACACCGGCAATTCCGATTACAACATATACCGGCTCCTCTTTCCACATCGTTCCTTCGGGAAATACCATTACGGCAATACCGGATTTCTTAATATCCTTTTTTGCATCCTCCACGCCGTGGGGCAGCGCGATTCCATTGCCGATATTGGTGGAAAAGGTAAGTTCTCTCTTTAACATGCCCTCGATATAACTTTCATCTACATAACCGCTTTCATATAATAACTGTCCGACTTCACGAATTACTTCTTCTTTGGGTTTCGCTTTACAATTTAGTATAATGTTGTTTTTTTGCAGTAAGTCCACTTTATTTATGTTCCTTTCTATAATAACAAATCTGTTAACGGCTTCTCTATCTGTCTTTATTATAACCTTACCCTGCCGCCCTTTCAATGAATACAAAAATGACTTTGACACTATCGGATAGCGACATTTTTAAACTACCGGCTTCCGGATTTTAATGTTGTAGCTGCATCAATTTTCATTAATTTGAAATTTACAGCAATACCTGAGTACTTATCCTACACTTGATCCAGATACTGATTAAAATAGTTCTTTAATTCTTTCGAAATGTAACTTTGTATTTTCTCTTTTTCACCCTGGAATATGATTTTCAAGAACTCATCCTCCTCAATTAAACGGCTGCTTAAGTGCCCCATAATATTGCTGTTTTCTGTGGTATGGTCATCATCAGGAATCAGCATGATAATTACAGCCCGGATATTCTTAAAAAACGGGTCTTTAAATTCCGTTAATTCCCGGGTAACGCAGACGGAAAAACTGGGCTTTACCGTTCCTCTGGTCCTGGCATGAAGCAGGGCAAACCCATACTCCGGTATAACCTGGGAAGCAATCTTTTCCCTTCCCTTTATATCTTCCTGAATGAGCAGACGTTTATCATTATAAGCGGATAATTTTTCGGTAACCGCCACCAGCAGTTCTTCAAAGGTAATATAACTGCTGACTTTAAAAATAAGGAAATCATTAATGACAGCCTTTATCTGGGTGGCTGCAAAATTAACCAGTTCCAACTGTCTGGAAAAATCCCGGTCCTGTTTGCTGCTTTTCGGAGTTTTTGCATACAGCCGTACTTTTCCTTCGATCTGCTCCAGATCGGAATCAATAAGAAGGGGACTGACCCGGATAATATCCACAGGAACCTCCTCCAATTTTATACTGGAGATTAAAAAATCCAGTTTCTTTAACACTTCCGGTGTTAAGTCTTCTTTTCCATAGGTGGTAATTTCCGCTCTTTCTTTCAGGTATCGTTTCAGTTTTGAGTGCATTAATCTGGAGATACCGATGCCGCTGGCACAAACAATTCCAATCTCCACTCGGCGCTTACTCTCCTTCTGATTTTCCAGACGAACTCCTGCGGCACCAAAATGCATGGCTAAAAACCCGATTTCTTCCTCGGGTACTTTATATCCGTATTGTTTTGTAATTAAGTCACCTGCTTTCACGGATTTTTTGAATATTTCCGGATAAGTAGACTTAATTTCCTGCAGCAAAGGGTTGGAGATGGTCATATGGTTTTTAAGGCGGATAAAGGTAGGCTGTAAATGTGCCAGAAGTCCAACAATGAATTCCTCATCCTGCTTTAACTCATAGGCCAGATTTTCATCATATACATCAATCATGTCATTGATAAAATTTAAGAGTTCCTCCCGCTCAGTCAGGTTTTCTATATCAATTCCGTTATCAATATACTGCAATTTGGAGCCCTTTATATGCAGCAGCACATATGCGATTTCAATATCCGGAATTTCAATCTGGAATTCCTCTTCTAAAGAATTGGCGATGTGCAGTGCAAGATCATAATCTTCATCATTACTTAATTTTTCCAGTAACTCATTATTTGGTTCAATGATTTCTTCCTGCAGAATGCGGTTTACGGCTATGGTCACATGAAGAATCAAACCGATATAGGAATTTTCCGTAAGTCTTAATAACCGCTTATCCCGTATACTTTTAAAACAGGTTATGACCTGCTTTAACACTTCATTGTTAATAAGGTTGTAAATATGTTTGCCATCCGTATCCCGGATTATATCTAATATGGTCCGTTCGTTATCCACGGACAGATTTTCCATGATTTTGCTGTCCAGATTCTCATCTATAAATTTTCTCACCGCCAGGCGGTAATTTTTTTCACTGCCTTCTAAGGCTACTCCGTATCCCTGTTTTCTTATGATTTTTAAATCAAACTGGTGAAACCAGTTTTCTATGGCTTCCATATCATTACTTATGGTAGCTTCGCTTACACCGAAAATATTCCCGTAATAATATAATTTCTTTGGTGTCCTGTCTTTTAATATCTCTAAAATCAATCTCTTCCGCCGGTCCTCTTTGTCACCGGAATCAATCACATCCTGTTCCGTTAAGATAGAAAGTAAATTCTTTTTATCCGCTTCTTCTCCGTCCAGCCAGATGCCGATGCCTGTTTTCGTCTGCAATGCAATATTGTACTTTTTTAAGGATGCATCGATATACTCCAGCTCTCTTTGAACCGTCCTTTTACTTACCTTTATTTCATCAGCCAGTTTCTTAACCGATACAATCTGATCCTCCTGTAACAGTATAAGAAGTATCTGTCGGAGCCGCGGTGAAAAATTCATAACCTTATCCCTCCTTTTTTAAGATTTTATTAGGATTTAAGTGTCAGAAGGCCGATTATGTGCACCTGATTTTTACGGACAAAAACTAAATTACACCTTTTGTTCAACACTCAAATCCTACAGGGCATTGCGAAAATATGCACGAACAGGGCTTTACCTGGTGGGCAGCCCCATTCGCACAAATCACGTACCATTTATTTTAACTGTTTTAGTTCTTCAATTAAAGTATCATATTCCGGAGCCGCAAGGAAATTAGTAATCAGAACCATTTTGGCATTAGGATTACTACGAGCCGCACGTTCTCCCAGTTCCGCATGGGTCACTACGATTTCTGCATCCTGAGGAATTGACGATACCGGTGAATGAACCACATTAATATGTCCCAGTCCAGCTGCTGCCAGCTTTTTGCGGAGCACGGTGGCACCCATGGCGGAAGAACCCATTCCTGCATCACAGGCAAATACAATGTTCTTAATATTAGAAACATCTGCATTTGTTTTTTCATTTAACAGACCTTTTGATGCCAGTTTCATATCCTTTATTTTTTCTTTTGCTGTGTTAATATCTTCATCTTTACCAAAAATCTTAAACAACGGTACCGCAACTACACAGGACACTACTGTAGCTACAAGTACTCCCAGAATTACGGCAAAATAACCATTTCTTGGTGTCATAGCCAAAACAGTCAAAATACTTCCGGGAGAAGCCGGGGATACCAATCCGCCGCCAAATAAATTCAGAGTGA
>JAEZSL010000280.1 GCA_023443925.1 Bacillota bacterium
GTTTTGTAGTAGAACCTTTGGAACGAGGATACGGTACAACCTTGGGTAATTCTTTAAGAAGAATTATGCTTTCATCCTTACCCGGTGCTGCAGTCAGTCAAGTTAAGATTGATGGCGTTGTTCATGAGTTCAGTGCAATTCCCGGTGTTAAAGAAGATGTTACTGAAATCATCATGAATTTAAAGAGTTTAGCAATCAAAAATACCAGTGAGACAAATGAACCGAAGACGGCTTATATTGAATTCGAAGGTGAAGGAGTTGTAACAGCAGGCGATATCCAGGCTGATCCTGATATTGAGATTCTGAACCCTGAATTACCGATTGCAACATTAAACGGTGGCAACGACAGCAAATTGTATATGGAAATAACCATTACAAAGGGCAGAGGATACATTAGTGCGGATAAGAACAAGAATGATGATTTACCAATTGGTGTTATTCCCATTGATTCCATCTATACTCCTGTTGAACGCGTTAATTTAACTGTTGAGAATACCCGTGTTGGTCAGATAACAGATTTTGATAAACTTACACTAGACGTATATACCAACGGAACTTTGGCTCCTGATGAAGCGGTGAGCTTAGCTGCTAAGGTTCTAAGTGAACATCTTAATTCCTTTATCGATTTATCTGAAAATGCTAAGACCGCTGAAATTATGGTTGAAAAAGAAGATAACGAAAAAGAAAAAGTTCTGGAAATGAATATTGACGAACTGGAATTATCCGTTCGTTCTTATAATTGCCTTAAGAGAGCCGGTATTAATACGGTTGAAGAATTAACGAATAAAACTTCTGAAGATATGATGAAGGTTAGAAATCTTGGTCGAAAGTCATTAGAAGAAGTACTTGCAAAGCTGAAAGAACTTGGCTTATCACTTAATGTAAGCGATGACTAAAAACAGAAGTTAAAGGAGGGAATAAAATGTCAGGCTATAGGAAACTTGGAAGAACATCCAACCAAAGGAAAGCGTTGCTTAGAAACCAAGTAACAAATTTATTATATAATGGTAAAATAATTACTACCGAAGCGAAAGCAAAAGAAATCCGCAGAATCGCTGAGGGTATGATCGCTTTAGCTGTAAGAGAGAAAGATAATTTCGAAACTGTAACAGTAAAAGCTAAAGTAGCCCGTAAAGATAAAGACGGCAATAAAGTAAAAGAAGTAGTTAACGGTAAAAAGGTTACAGTATATGATGATGTTGAAAAAACAATCAAAAAAGATAGTGCAACCCGCCTTCATGCAAGAAGACAGATGTTAAAATTCCTTTACTCCGTAACAGAAGTACCTGCAGAAGCAGCAGGTAAGAAGAGAAACACCAAGACTGTTGATGTAACAGACAAATTATTTGAAGAAATCGCTCCTAAGTATGTAAGCCGTAACGGCGGTTACACCAGAATCGTAAAGATCGGACCCCGTAAAGGTGATGCAGCTATGGAAGTTTTAATCGAATTAGTATAATTGTATTAAATATAAACAAAGAGAGCTGTTTCAATCAGAATTGAAACAGCTCCTTTTATATATAGGATAGTAGGAAATTGGATAACATAAGATAAATTAATTGATTAATAAAGAGCTTGAATTATTTTAACAGTTTAATGGAGGGATAATATCGGAGAACCACTTTACCCATTATCTTATTTTTTTTGACAAAGGTGTGTTCCCAATACCTTGAGTCCAAAGAAATATTACGGTTATCACCCAGCATAAAATAGGAATTCTCCGGGACTTCATAAGGTCCGTAGTCACCGGTCGGTTTTTCCTTCAGATAATCTTCTTGTAAGGGTTCTTCACTGTTGTTTATGTATACTTTACCATCTTTAATTTCAACGGTATCTCCGGGAAGGCCAATAATCCTTTTTAAATAATTCTGGCTTTCATCATCGGGAAGCGGAAATACAACGATATCCCCTCTTTGTGGATTTTCAAAAAGGTAGGACAGCCGCAAGGCAAAAACCCGGTCTTGAGTCATTACTGTATTTTCCATAGAGCCTGTAGGTACTTGTGCATTTACAATTACAAAATTGTTTAAAATAAAGGAAATAGCAACGGCTGCCAGGATAACTTTCAGCCAATCCAGTATTTCTTTCTTTTTGTCACTCATAATAATTAGTCCTTTCTGTTTTTGTAACCGAAATAGCTTATAAAAAAGAGTTTAATTAAAAGGAAGAAAAATAAGAAATACTTCCAATCATTGATATTACTAAAGTTACTATATTACGTAATCTAAGAAAAGTCAAATTTAAAAATCTTAAATTTTTATTACAAATAAATGTATTCATAATCCTGCTTCAATATGTCAGGCTCGCACTTGCAGGTGTCTGAAACATACCAATATATGCAATTTTAATCGACCATTTATTTGATGATGGCTTCGTATACAATTCATAAAAATACGTTGCAAAACTTTATATAATACTTTACAATGTAGAAAGCTAAGAAACTAACAGAAACCATATTTTACGGAAGTTAAAAAGAAGGTTAAATCTATGGGAATGATAAATGCAAAAAATTTAGTATTTGAATATATAAGAAGAGACGAAGACGGCAATGTAGAGTCTATTAACCGGGCGGTTGACAATGTGGATATAGAAGTTAACCGGGGAGATTTTGTGGCTGTTTTAGGGCATAATGGCTCGGGTAAATCCACTATGGCAAAGCATATTAATGCAATTCTGACTCCTACGGAAGGAACGGTATGGGTTAACGGTATGGACACCAGAGAAGAAGATAAAATTTGGGATATCAGGCAGACAGCCGGTATGGTTTTTCAGAATCCGGACAACCAGATTATCGCTACCGTAGTAGAGGAAGATGTCGGTTTTGGTGCCGAGAATTTAGGAGTTCCTACGGAAGAAATCTGGAGAAGGGTCGAAGAGAGCTTAAAGGCCGTAGGGATGTATGAATATCGGAAGCATTCACCCAATAAATTATCAGGCGGACAGAAACAAAGAGTTGCGATTGCCGGAATTATGGCTATGAAACCCCAGTGTATCGTACTGGATGAGCCTACCGCCATGTTAGACCCCATCGGACGAAAAGAAGTAATCCAGACGGTTCTGGAATTAAATAAAAGGGAAAAGGTAACGGTTCTGTTAATTACCCACTATATGGAAGAAGTCATATTTGCGGATAAGGTAATTGTAATGGATCAGGGAAAAGTTGTCATGCAGGGAACTCCCAGAGAGGTATTCTCCCGAGTGGATGAGTTAAAGCAATACCGTCTGGCAGTACCCCAGGTAACGGAACTGGCTTATGAGCTTAGAAAAAGCGGTCTTAATATTCCCAAAGGTATCTTAACAGTAGAGGAACTGGTTCAGGCAATTGCTGGAAAGGCTTAGAAAAGAATCGGTGGTAGCAGCGGGATAAAGGCTGCAGGGAGGTTACTATGTTAATGATTATAGACAAACTGAATTATGTTTACAGTCTGGGCAATGCATATGAAAAGCAAGCCTTAAAAGATATTGACCTGGTGATTGAAGAAGGCGATTTTATCGGTCTTATCGGTCATACCGGATCCGGCAAATCAACTCTGACACAGCATTTAAACGGATTAATGAAAGCCACAGGCGGAACAGTCTATTATAGAGGTCAGGATATTTATGAGAAAAACTATAATATGAAGGATTTAAGAAGCAAGGTAGGATTGGTATTTCAATACCCGGAACATCAGCTGTTTGAGACTACGGTTTATAAGGATGTAAGTTTTGGACCTAAGAATCTGGGCCTGGAATCCCTGGAGATAGATTTAAGGACCTATGAGGCTATCAAAATGGTAGGTCTGGGTGACGATATCCTGGATGCATCTCCTTTTGAATTATCCGGCGGACAAAAGAGAAGAGTCGCAATTGCCGGAGTATTGGCTATGAAACCAGAGTTATTAATATTAGATGAGCCAACTGCGGGACTGGATCCCAAAGGCAGGGATGAGATACTGGATCAGATAGCGAAGCTTCACAGAGAGAATAATATTACTATTATACTGGTTTCCCATAGTATGGAGGACGTGGCGAAGTATGCCAACCGTCTGGTGGTTATGAATAAAGGGGCAATAGCCTATAATGATACCCCCCATAATGTATTTCGGCACTATAAAGAATTAGAGCAAATCGGTCTGGCCGCGCCTCAGGTAACTTATGTCATGAATGAACTGAAAAAGAGAGGATTGTCTGTAAATACTTCAGCAACTACGGTAGAAGAAGCAAAGAATGAAATCCTGCATGCCTTGAAACATTCATAATAACAAAAAAGGAAGAGAAAGAATGATAAGAGATATTACCATAGGACAGTATTATCCGGCGGATTCCATTCTGCATAAACTGGACCCAAGAGTAAAATTAATCGGGACAATCGTTTATATAGTATCCTTATTTACTATTCGTAATTATGGATATCTGCTTGCCGTATTATTTTTATTTTGCATTATTGAGCTGTCCAAAGTACCTTTTAAATTTATTGTCCGCGGTTTAAAGCCGATTTTGATGCTGTTACTTTTTACTATAGCATTTACACTGTTTCTAACACCGGGAACCGAAGTTTTTCGTTTTGGTGTGATTAAGATAACCAGAGAGGGTATTAATACATCCGTATTAATGGCAATCCGGCTGGTATTTCTGATATTGGGATCATCCCTTATGACCTTTACCACAACGCCCAATCACTTAACAGACGGTCTGGAGCGGGTTATGTGGCCCCTTCGCAAAATAAAAGTACCGGTCCATGAAATCTCCATGATGATGTCCATTGCGCTCCGGTTTATACCAATATTAATGGAAGAAACAGATAAGATTATGAAAGCCCAGATGGCCAGAGGAGCCGATTTTGAATCCGGCGGCTTAATGAAAC
>JAEZSL010000283.1 GCA_023443925.1 Bacillota bacterium
TTCCTGTAGTTTTCGCTTTTTGTTTCTTGTTAATGAGTTGCTCATGGTAAAAATCCTCCTATGCGTAAATTTTTTCTTACATTTTACCATGAATTCAACACTCGTTCCCTAAATAGTTAGTCTTTTAATGCGAAAAATATTTACTCCTCAGAGCTGGCTTGCCTGAAGTGTTATGACAGAGCAAATTTCACCTCGGAAAAAGCAGAATCAAATTAAAAGAGCAGAGTTTGGCGGAATGGGTTAAGGACTTGGAACCGGAAGAACATATCTCAATCTTTAACATCAAAAATGTGGTGGAGCAGCAAAAAGCCATCAACTTCGCATTGAAAATGGATAAGGAGGTTCTTCTAAGAGAAAATGAAAGACTTAATTAAATGATAAAAGATAAGGATTATTTAATTCTTATCAAGAACCAAGAAATCCAAAATCATAAGAATAAACTCTTTGAAATAGAGAAGGAGTTATTCTTGGAGAAGGATATTTCAATGACATTCTGAATATTAAAGTATCAGATGAATGCCTAAAAAATGTCCTCATACCGAATTAGAGAACCTTAATATCATGAATGAATCTCAGAAAATGGCAATAAAAAGAATGTAAAAAGTAGTGCTCTTACGGTAAAATAGTAGCGCACCTACGGTGCACATATCAACGCAACAAAAAATCCCTTGAAAATCAAGGGATTTTGTAAGCGCGAGACGGAATTCGAACCCGCGACCCTCGCCTTGGCAAGGCGATACTCCATGTTTATTATTTATTAATACTTGCTAATAATTGCAGTAAATCCAATACTTACAGGTTATTTGTGCTCATATTTATTCGGACTTCCCCTGTGTCAAAAATGGGTAAAAGGACAAGAAAAAGGACAAGAAAAAAGTGATATAATATACGCTTTTCCATTATCAGATGAAAAATTCAACAAATTATCTATTGATGAAATGAAAAATTATTATTGAAATGCAGGGAGAGATTGGAGAAGAAAATATGGAAAAATTGTATAACGAAATAAAAGACGTATATGGCACTGAATAAATAACTTTCTGCCGTTAATTTCTTATCGTATTTACATCATAAAATCACCGTCTATTATTGGCTGTGGTTTTATGATGTAAATACATTCAAAATCAAATCTTTGAAATTTGGTGATTTACGTTTTCTAAAGTTTTCCTTTATTTTATAGCGTTGATATTAAAAATCCAACTACAAATTATTATGTACTGTACTTTTTAGTATAAGTCACCTCTTTAAAACAAAGTATTATATATTTCTTTTACTTCATATCCAAGATTCATGAGTTCATTTACTTGAGGAATTTCTATTCCATGAACAATTAAATTTCTTATTCTACGCAATGATAAAAAATGGTTTAATTCTTTAGGAGGAAAAATATGTTTTAAATTATTAGGACTAAAAATAGTCCTTGATTTAGGATGAGTTTCAATCGTTAATTCATTGATTTTACTTTCGAGATTAATCCATTGTGACATAAAAAAACCAATAGCGTTTTGTAAAGATAAATCTCCTTGAGAATTTATTTCTTTTAATTTCGAATATATATCATAACGCTCCTTATTGCCCATAATAATGTTATCAGCAATTTGTTCGCTAAGACTTCTTTTCTCTTTGGTAAAAAATAAGGATTTTAGATATGGTAATAATGCTGTATGATTTGCTAGATTACATTCTTTTAATAACTTAAATAGCAATTCTACATTTCCAAGCTGTGTGTCAGAAATATTATTTAGTTTATCTGAATATTTATTATATAAAAATGATGCTACCTCATATTGATTGTTAAACGATGCTTTATCCTTTCCAATTCTTATATTACCTGCAGCTTGAAGTCGTTCTAACGCAATTTCTCCCGCAAGTACAAGCCCATTTAATTCATCTAATATGGCCAATTCATCATTGGATAAATTCCCACTTAGTGGTTTATAAACGAGATCATGCTCAACCTCAGACCATGCATGCATAAGAACCGAGGCGACCTGTATTTCTATTTTTGCTTCAGTATATCTTTTTTGTGATTCTTGCAACGAACTATCTTTGAGATTAATTCTATAGTGTGTCGCCCAATATCCAGAAAATCTCCTATTGTAACTTGGGGTTTTGGACTCACTTGGAAAATTTTTTATTTTAGATATAATTGTAAAATTGTCTTTAATAATATTATCTACTATATCTCGATCATCCGGAAAATATAACGCAACTCTAACACCCGAAAAATCGTATATATCATCATAAATATCTTTTAAAGTCTTATATGGTTCGTTTCTACTTTCATCTCTTTGAAGTAGCTTAACTAGCAATCTATCTGGATTTTTAGCTCTATATGTAACTATAGCCCTAATTCCAGATGCTTGAAGCTTATTTTCAAGCTGTTGTGCAACTAACCTACTTACGGTTTCATAGAAATCATACTCTTTTTTATAATGTTCAATAAATTGTTCAATTACAGTCATTAATTACCTCCTGGTAGTATTGAACCATTGCTTTAGTGAAATAAATTAATTAATTATTGAAACCATCAAATGCTCCATTTATTATATTATACATAATTTTACATCATTCTTCAATACAATGCCTAAATATAATATTAGAACTTGAATTTATGTTATTTAAAAGATACAATTAAAGATAAATGAGTCAAAAATGATATTAATGGGAGTGTCTGATATGATAGATTATAATTGGTCACATGATTTTTCGAAATCATATAAACTTGAATCTAATAAATACTCAATAGAATTTGATTTAAGTCCTCATGAATTAATAGCGTTTAAAAGCATTATTGATGTTTACCTTAATAGCAATAAAAGCTGGGAATATTCATATAATAATGGCAGAGAACATTATCTAAGGATAATTAATGATAATATTTCAGATATAAAATTTTTAGATCAATATTTTAATCCAATTGAAAATCAACTATCAAGTTTTATTGAAGTCCATGTTTGTTTCGATGCTAAGAATATAAAAAAATTGGACATAGTATCATACTTAAAGTTTGGCTATGATAAAAATAAAAATGACATTGGCATTCATACACTCAATATCCTAAGCGAAAAAATAAATATAGATATTTCATATATACTATCCAGAGTAAAAGAAGCTATTTATACTGATAATTTTTTTTATCAAAACTTCGAATTAATTGCTGGTGACTTTTCTGGCTATTACGATTTCGACGATATAAAATTAGATTTTGGTGCACCAACAGAAACACATTCAGTTAATCGTGTTATACGATGCAAAATAAAATATAAAAAAATCATCTGTACTAATTTGCCTTTTAAAGTACCGCTAATTGATACAATTAATTGTGATGTTAAAATAATCATAGCATTATGTCAACTTTTTTTAAGATGTGGCATAAGCGCCAATATCTATAAAGGTGTTTATCATAATTATGCAGATAGGATTAAGATTACAGATAATATAGATGATACTCATTTAGGTTCTTATAATTATTTCCAAAGAGGTATAATAAACACTAATTATAATGATGGAGTACCAGATGACACCCTATCCTTATTTAAAAAGTACAAATTACTAGATTATGATAAACAGAACGTTTTCATTGTATCCTGTTATTCATACGCTTATGCTAATAAAATCGACAACAATGTTCAGTCTATTACTCATTATGTTATTTCTTTAGAAAATTTAGCAGAATTTGAGTATAAAAAAAATATCCAAAAATCCAGAAAAATAAAATTATCTAAAAAAGAGAAAATACATAATCTTATAGAACAGTTATTTAACGAAAATATTGTTTCAAAGGATTTTGTTGATTATTTTTATTCTATACGCTGCTTATATGCTCATGAAGGTGTAGCTAATAATAGAATATATCAAGACATATTAGGTGCACATGACGGGGATAAAATGTTACAACTTTATATGGAAGAACTTACTTATTCAGTATTAATTCAATGGTTATTAATTAATTAAAAAATTCAATATGGTCTATTTATTATACTTGTATGTGTATTAATTATAGGCTCTACTCCCCCATGTGATTCTATAAAATAATTTCTTGGTAAAAATCTTGGCATAGGATTAGGTAAATCAATATGCCCAATTAATGGCTCTTGTAAAACATATTGAACTTTTACAGGAATATTTTTATCTATTTGACTTTGCAGCCAATTAATAAAATTATCTACACCACCATTACCAAAATCATAATTAAACATAATTTCATTCTCTTCTCCCCCCTGTATAGTCCCGTATGGAGGTGTTAAAGAATATTGCCTCCATGTAAAATGTGTACATAACATTGTATCAAAAAAACCTCCGCACGGAATATGAAATTTATTATCTTGATGATAGTAGTAAGTTTTTGTCACTGGATCATATGACCAATTTTCAGAACCATCAAGTATTCTCTCACCAATTCGTTGTACAATAGTTTTCGACTTGAATTCAATTGAATCATTACAGGAATAGATGTCTGAATCAATTGAATTACAATAATATGCTCTAATATCATATGAATTATCTATATGCATTTTACTTTTTAAGTTGAACATATTTTTATCAATGATAATACTTTTTTGGTCTATGCCACATAATTTCATATAATAATCCTCTCATAATAATTGAACTGTAATAAACACATATATTATACAATATCGTAGGAGTAATCTCTTTAGATTTATGCAGTTTATCATTAATACAATAAAAATTTATTTTTATAATTTATAACTGATATAATACTGGATATGGCATTAAATAATCTTAAGCAATCTACTTTTTCAGAAATCTGCATTGTTCTCCCATGGATTAACCAATGCCTATTAGTTCCGTTTGGTTCATTAGATGAAAAATCACTTTTTTCGAACAGAATAGTTGTATACGCATGTATTGATTTCCAGTACAACGATCTTAATATATTTTCTTTCTTTAACTCTTCCTGTTCTTGATAACTGCATATGCGAATTACCCTAACATCCTTCGCATCATCCCCAAATGTTGAAATTAAACCTTCTAATATAGTTGTTAAAACTGTCGCACATGATGAATATATCTCCTGCTCATACATTATAATACATTCTTTAAAGCGCGTCTTCTGCCCCAAATTAGCTATATATAACGCTATGTATTCAATCATTTTATTAAACACTGAATCAGAATAAAAGGATTCAAAATATAAATTCAAATCAATTGGTGATTTATCATGCTTTTTCAATTCATCAAGATAACTTATATCAAAAGAAAGTGGTAATGTCCATCCCTGCAAGGCAATATTATCAACAATTGTTTTGTATTCTTCTAAGATAATTTCGTTGTGGGATTTAAGGGGTTCCGATGGCTCTCCTTCAATTTTATAATACGGTAAGTCATGATTATTTAAGAGAATATCTCTCATTTTTCTCATGCTTGCTTCTTTTCGTTTGTTTGTAGGTAATCTATTAATTCGAGCCAATTCAATTTTAGCTGCCAATTTACTAAGACGGCTATATATTTTATCTATATCATTAATACTTACATTATAAACTTTTGAAGCATCTTCGAATACCAAGTGGTCATGTTTATATGGATGATATCCATTATCTTGAGATGCCAATTCTTTAAACCGTTTTTCACAATAATCAAAAATATCTCTATCTCTATTTTGTGACATTTATTTTTCTCCATTTTTAGGGTAAGCTATCAAACAATAATACTATAATTTTACAAAAATTATACACCTTTACCCTAGCATTAGCAACTCTCTTTTTAGCTGCTCATGTGATGTTTTCTCTACTACTTCACTTTCCAAGTCTATATCACTGGCCATGGTATCTAATAATGTTCTGTCGTCCTCTTCCAATCCTGTTATTATTGTATCCAAACTCTTGATTTTACTGTTACAAGTTCCTCATTCGTCATGCTCCACCTCTTTTAGAAGCGGTAACGCAGCGGGAGGGCTTATCCTATGTCAAATGAAGATTATATAAGACATAAATGACTTTTTGGTCGGAATACAGGATAACAGAATACTGAAAAGAATATAAGGTTTCCTCTTCTCTCATACAGTCGCAGGTCTCCCCTGGGACAATCCTGGAAGAACAAAGGGCAAAGCAGTCCCGAATATCTACTACTTTAGGGCTACCACCGCAGATAAACGGTTATATTATCACTGATGAAAAGAACGCTGTTATCAATCCTTACAATCTAACTAAAGTATTCCGTAAAATCGTCAAGGATAATAATTTAAAGTGTAATCACCTGCTGCCGGTTATCAGACTGCACGATCTTCGTAATGGATTCGCTACTACTCTACTTTATAATGACACGAATATAAAGATTGTTAGTGAAATGCTGGGACATGCTAAGACTTCCACGACTCAAAATATATACCAGGCTGCTGCTACCAGAACAATGCAAAGTCAGGCAGTCGAAAAGCTGGAGTATATCTTGTTTAAGAAAAGACAAGAAAAAGAAAAAAGAGCTTAACCCTCCGACAGGTTAAACCCTTGTAATAACTGTAAGCGCGAGACGGGATTCGAACCCGCGACCCTCGCCTTGGCAAGGCGATACTCCACCACTGAGCCACTCGCGCATATCATATGCTTTCGTTTTTTGTGTTTTGTGTTTTATTTCTCTCAAGCACATGACATAGTATAATATAAATTAGTGTTATTGTCAACACTTTTTTAAAAAATTTATTCAATTTATTTTATATATTGAATTAAAACATTTTGACGCTGATTACGTAATCGTTTTTCTTAAAAGCAATACTTCTGATATTATCCAGATGTATTGTCTTAACATCGATCCATAACTCTTCCGCCGTAACCAAAAGATGG
The DNA here is from genome assembly GCA_023443925.1 of Bacillota bacterium. The sequence goes on from JAEZSL010000283.1 coordinate 6,801, forward strand.
GCCAGACAGATACCGATGTCTATTAATTTCGCTTCATTTAACACTCCGGTTAAAAATATGTTCTTTTTACAGAATATGTGGATCCTGTTATCATAGACAACAAGTCTCCAGGGCTGGCTGTTCATACTGGAAGGTGCCAGACGGGCTGCCTGAACCATAGTCTTGACATTTTTATTTACCTCACTCTTAAATACAGCAATGTCATCTAAGGGCAGACGCTTAATTTTATCGGAGGAACGGTAAACTTCATTCGCCGCTTTACCAAATGCAAATGCTATGACATATTCTAACTGGGGGCTATCAGTCTTGGCCGAATCAGCTTTCTGCTTTTTGGGTTTTAGCATGCCTAAATAACAGGAACCCAAACCTTTAGCCGTCAGATATAAGGATACCTGCTGCATCAGATATCCGGCATTCATCTGAAATCCCTGCACCTTTTCCGAATAAATGGCAAAGTAATAAGGTGCCTTTACAGGTATTTTACCGTTAAAATGCTTTATCATATCGGCAGATTCCAGTAATCTATATTCAACACGGATATCCTGGGATAACCCGGGAGTACTTTCTGCGAAATTCTTAATACTATTCAGTAAGCTTTGATCCAAAGGATCCATTTTGTATTTTCTTACTGCTCTTCTGACAAAAATCGCTTCATACAAATTCATAAAACAACTCCAATTCCTATAAACACAACTTTAAACTCCATCCTATATTATGGCTTAAGCATGCTTTTCTGATGCAATCTTCTTATAATAAAGCGGAGAAATACCATAATATTTTTTAAAGAGTTTGCTGAAATGATACACATCCTCATAACCCACACTATTGGCTATGCTTTTTATGCTGCCGCCTTCCGAAGTAAGAAGAATATCCCTCGCTTTATCCAGCCTTATCTTGATCAGATAATTAATCGGTGACTCTCCTGTCTCCTCTTTAAAAATCTTGGAGATATACACCGGACTCAGATACATATTATGTGCAATCTGATCTAATGATATCTTATTTTCATAATTTTCATTTAAATAATTTATAATCTTCTTAACCGCATAACTTTTATTATAAGACTCGAAATTACAGCCTTTCTGATTATTATCCTGGGTTACATAAATATCCCGTATCAGTAATAACAGGATCTGGATTAAATGAGACTTTAACATAAAATACTTGCCCACCTGACAGGCTTCATTTTCTGCTATCATCTCGTAACAATGCCTGGAAATCTCCTGCTTTATCTCGGAAGTCGTATGAAGTATATAGCCTCCGTCTTTTAATACAATGGAATTCTGAGGCATGTTTTTAAAATGAAAATCCGTAAAACCCGCAAAAAATTCAACCGTAGGTTCCTTAGGATTCACTACAATGTTCTGATGCTTTACGCCTGGGTTGCAGATAATTACATCCCCTGCTTCCACATCATAAACCGTCCCCTCTAAAAGATACTTCCCCCTGCCCGATAATATATAAGTCAATTCTGTAAAATCGTGGTCGTGATATACGGATTCCGTTATCATTTTCTGCTTACTAGCAAAAAATATGGTTGGATTTAAGTCATTATAGGTTATATCAAATTGATGCTGGCACATACAATACCTCCTCATCTTTGCTAGCAAGAAATATACCTATGTCTTTAAGTCTGACACCTGATAACCGGCTTGGTATTCGTTTCTCAAAAACTATACTTCATTATATCACCTTTTTACCAAATGAAAAACATTTTTTGTTGTATTTTCTCTTTTTTTTGCTTCCATTTTATAGGCATAAAGATTCATTTTTTTGTTTTTTCTCAAATATTTACAATTATCTTTTTTCTGCCGAAACTTTTCGCCAGTATAACAATTGACATGTTTTAAATAACAAAGTACATTTTAATTTTTCTTTTTAATAATATAATGGAACAGAATCTAAAAACGCAACCTATGAAAAAGGGGAGGACATTTTATTTATGACTGCTATGCAATGGTTTTTTTCATTTTTGAAAAAATACCGAAAGAACCTGATTATCGCACTTATACTTCTGACTTTTACATCCAGTCTCACTATTATTAACCCGTACATATCCGGTATTATAGTTGATGATGTTATCAAGGGAGGGAATAAGGAGCTGCTGTTTAAACTGGTGCTGCTTCTCGTAACCACTACTCTGGTCAGATCAGTTATAAGGTACATATACCTGTATATGTTTGAAACTACTTCCCAGAAACTGCTGTATTCCATGCGTGACTATGTATACCGGCGCTTTCTGGAAGAAGACTTTGCCTTTTATAATAAGAACCGCACCGGTGACTTAATGTCCAGGCAGACCGGCGACATGGATGCGATCCGCCACTTTGTGGCATTTGTAATCTATTCCATATATGAAAATACCCTGCTGTTCTTAATCGCGCTTATCATGATTTTCACCGTGGATTTCCGCCTGGCCTTATGCATGATAACGGTGCTGCCTCTTACTGCTTTTATGACCTATAAGCAATTAAGGGCGGTCAAACCCGCTTTTCACAATATAAGAAAGCATTTTTCCAGCCTTAATACTGCCGTTCAGGAAAATGTAAGCGGTAACCGGGTGGTAAAAGCCTTTGCAAAAGAAGATTTTGAAATTGAGAAGTTTAATAAGGAAAATGATGAATACCGGAATGCGGAACTTGGAGCCGCCGCAATCTGGCGCAAATATGTGCCTGTCTTCGAATTTTTGTCCAACTCCTTAACCTTTATCCTGTATCTGGTAGGCGGTATCATGGTAGTTAACGGTACCATTTCCTTAGGTAAACTGGTTACGGTAAGCGGTTATCTCTGGATGTTAAATAATCCCTTAAGAATGGCCGGATGGCTTGCCAACGATTATCAAAGATTTGTTACTTCCGTTGAAAAGATTTATTCCACCATTAAGGAAGACCCGTCCATCAAGACACCCTGTAATGCAGTTTCCAGCCGTAAACGTTTTAAAGGTGAAATCGAATTTAGTAATGTCAATTACCGTGCGGAAGATGATGTTATCTTAACCGATATTAATTTTAAGATCCAACCTGGCCAGACTGTCGGAATTATCGGAGCTACCGGCTCCGGCAAGTCCACACTGATGAATCTGTTATGCCGCTTCTTTGATGTTACGGACGGAGCCGTTACAATTGACGGAATTGATGTAAAGGATATGGATTTATACTGTCTGCGCGGTAATATCGGTATGGCCATGCAGGACGTATTCTTGTTTTCTGATACCATTGAAGGTAATATTGCTTATGGCAATCCGAACTGTACTTTTGAAGAAGTACAGGAAGCAGCAAAAATTGCCAATGCCGATGAATTTATAAGAAACATGCCCGACGGTTATGACACTATCGTGGGTGAACGCGGGATGGGATTATCCGGAGGTCAAAAGCAAAGAATCTCCCTTGCCAGAGCCTTGCTAAAAAATCCTTCCATTGTTATCCTGGATGATACTACTTCTGCCGTGGATATGGAAACCGAAGCCCATATACAAAATCAGTTAAATGCTCTGACCAACCGGACGGTTTTCATTATTGCCCACCGTATTTCTTCCATAAAGGATGCAGATGTCATTCTGGTGGTGGATAACGGCAGAATTTTAGAGTCCGGCAACCATAACAGCCTGATAGAAAAAAAGGGTTACTACTATACCGTATTTAACCATCAGTACGGCGAATTTGACAAATACATTAATGCAAAGCACAAAGGAGGCAGAAACAATGGCTAGAAATAAGTATGATATTGACGAAACACTTCAGTCCGAATTCAGCTTTGAACAGTTAAAGCGCCTTTATGCGTATATTAAGCCTCATCGAAAGGATATGATTTTCACCATAATCCTCATGATCATCTCCAGTGCTTTGGGCATGTTTACACCAAGGATCTTAATGACTATTATGGATGTTTATATTCCAAATAAGAATATCCGGGGTATTGTATCCATCAGTTTGTTATTATTATTGTTCAACCTGATTATCGTTGTGTTCCTGCGGCTTAAAATCCATATTACCACCAGGCTGGGGCAGAATATTATTCACCAGATCCGAAGTGATATCTTCAATCATTTGCAGGAATTACCTTTCTCCTACTACGATGACAGGCCTCACGGTAAAATACAGGTCCGGGTCGTGAACTATGTAAACAGCTTAAGTGACCTGCTTTCCAATGGTATTGTAAATACCATAACCGATTTGTTCAGTCTTTTCTTTATTGTGGCTTTTATGCTTTCCATTAATATAAGATTGTCCATTATCTGTTTACTGGGACTTCCGGTGCTGATGGCACTGATCTTTATTATAAAGAAAAAACAGAGGGTTGCCTGGCAGATTTCCAGCAACAAATCCTCCAACTTAAATGCCTACATAGCAGAAAGTATCAACGGTATCCGGGTTACTCAAAGCTTTGTTAGGGAACAGGAAAATATTAAAATCTTCAACAGTCTAAGTAACAACTACAGCAAAGCCTGGATGAATGCGGTAAGATTAAACTTCCTGTTATGGCCGGCCATTGATAACATATCCATGATTACCACCGCAGCTATCTACATTTTAGGTGTTGCCTGGATTGATAATCAGGTGCCCGGTATTACAGTGGGTGTTTTAATCGCATTTACCGGTTACATCGGCAGGTTTTGGGCACCGATTAATACTCTGGCCAGCTTTTATAATTCCCTGCTGACCGCTATCTCCTATCTGGAGAGAATTATGGAAACCATTGATGAACCGGTACTGGTCAAAGATATGGATGGCGCCGGAGTGATGCCTCCTATAAAAGGTACTGTGGAATTTAAGGATGTTTGTTTTAGTTATGAAGACGGTATCCGGATCTTAAATAAGGTGAATTTTAAGGCTAATCAAGGAGAATCCTTTGCCATAGTTGGTCCAACCGGTGCCGGTAAAACCACCATTATAAACCTGATCAGCCGGTTTTATAATCTGGATTCCGGTGAGATCTTAATTGACGGAGTTGATATCAGTAAAGTCACCATTAAATCCCTGCGTAAACAGATGGGTGTCATGCTGCAGGACAGTTTCATTTTCTCCGGCACGATTATTGATAATATCCGTTACGGCAATATGGAAGCGACGGATGAACAGGTTATGACCGCTGCCAAAACCGTATGTGCCCACGATTTTATCATGGGACTTGAAAATGGCTATTACACTGAGGTAAATGAACGTGGCAGCCGTTTATCGGCAGGTCAGCGTCAGTTGATATCCTTTGCCAGAGCCCTGCTTGCCGATCCCAAGATTTTAATACTGGATGAAGCCACCTCAAGTATTGATACCGAAACCGAAATTCTGCTGCAGGAAGGTCTTGCCAGACTTTTAAAAGACAGAACCTCTTTTATTATTGCTCACCGGCTTTCCACTATTAAAAATTCCAGCTGCATCCTGTATGTAGATGGCGGAAGTATTCAGGAAATGGGCAGCCATGAAGAACTGATGAAGTTAAAGGGCAATTATTACGATCTGTTTATCTCTCAGTATGAATTCTTAAATGAAAATTAAGTAGGGTAAGATCAACTTTATTGTATCTATTCTATAATAAATATTGTAAATCATAATATATATTGAAACCGTAAAT
>JAEZSL010000312.1 GCA_023443925.1 Bacillota bacterium
GCAAGCTGCGGTACCTTTAATAGATCAACGGAGTAATCGGCATATACGCTGTTTTTTCCTGCAAATCCAAGGAGACTCAGAAACAGAGTACTGGCTGTTACAGCAATGAGGAAATGATATCTTTTTATATTTCTAAATGGTTTCATAAGTTTTCTCACATTCTGCCGACAGGTACGGCATAAAATCTAATTTTATGAAGCAGCAAGATTTAAAACTGGAAATACAGGAAAGGATTGTTTACACCATTGGCTAACAGGTATACGGAGTACCAGAAGATCATAAATAAAAAGGCCGTACAGAGGATATTATTTTGAAACTTCTGAAACAATCTCTTACCATAGGGGAAGCAGAAGAGTAATCCCGCCAAAAAAAGCCATTTGTATTGTCCAAAATACTTTATGAAATCTCCGGTATTTACATTAATTCCCGGAACCACTCCGAACATTCGCCCGAAGTAAATGCCGGCGTCCCTTAGATTGCTGATGGCAAATAATGTCCAGGTGAGAGGAATAGCGAGAAGCATATAAATTCTAGCTATAAACCTTGACTTATCCAGTGTTTTCTTGAAATATAACTTCTCAAACAATATCATGATAAAGAGTACCAGACCCCATAATACGAAGTTCCAGCTGGCCCCATGCCATAAACCGGTTAACAGCCATACTATCAGCATATTAAATGCAAGGCGTCCGGTGCCTCTGCGATTTCCGCCAAGTGGTATGTACACATAATTTCTGAACCAGGCTCCCAGGGTTATATGCCATCTGCGCCAGAAGTCTGTCATGGATTTGGCCATATACGGATGATTGAAGTTCTCCGGCAGATGAAAGCCCAGCATCCTTCCTATACCAATTGCCATAAGGGAATAACCCTGAAAGTCAAAATAAAGCTGCAGGCTGTAGCCAATGGAACCAAGCCAGGCCAGGGGAGTAGAGATACTTTCAAACCCGATGGTTTGAATATCATTCCAAAGTATACCGATACGGTTTGCAAGGAGGACTTTCATACCAAGCCCGATAACAAAAAGCTTTAAACCCTTTTCAAATTTAAACAGGCCATATCTTCTCTCAGCTAATTGTTCTCCCATATCACCGTAAGAAGCAATTGGTCCGGAGACCAGTTTGGGAAACATCACAAGGTAGGTGGCAAAGCGAAAAAGATTTGGGTTAACTTTAATATCACCCCTATAAACATCGATTACATAGGATACCGCCTGAAAGGTATAAAAACTGATTCCTAAGGGCAGTCCCAATTGGAGGGCTGCAATCCCCGTGCCATGCGTGAAAGCTCTGACAGGTATATTGATATTTTCAATGACAAAATTTATGTATTTAAAAAAGAATAGGATACCAAAGTTAAAAAGCAATGCGGCTATGAGCCAGATCCTGGAATATATTTTATTGCGCTTCATTTCAATGGATATTAAATAATTGATCAGAACCGAAAGCAGAATCAAAAAGAGATATTTTATATCTCCCCAAGCGTAAAAACACAGGCTCCCGAGAAAGAGAACAGCATTCCGAAACCTGGCAGGCATAATATAATAAATTAAAAGAAATAACGGTAAAAATCTAAAAATAAATTCCAGACTGCTAAAAACCACTGATTTGCCCTCCCTCATGTTGTCATTATATGGTCATTGCCATATTAGATATTCCTATATAAAAATTGACCTACGACAATGTATTATAAACTGTTTAAAAAAAAATACCATTACGTAAGCTTTAATTAGTTTTACAATTTAGTAAACAAACTTACAAAATACTTAACAATTTCGACATTTTCATCAATGAGTGGAAAATAATGTATATTAACTGCCAATACCTGTCTGCTTTGATAATATTTTACATTTACTAAAACAATTAAGTGAATATGATATATATCAATTCTGCCTAAATCTAGTCCTGCCAGACAGAGCTTTTTGATTCAGTGGGAGATCGCTTAAATATCAGTAAGAAAGAGTCTGGCCCGCCAGACTCTAGCGCTGACGCGCTGTCACGAGAGTGACATCTTCCAAAGGATTTATCCTTTTGCGTGTTCATATGCATCCTGCCTGGAAGGCTTTTTAATTTATAGGAAAGTTCTCCGAACTTTCCTATAAATTAAAAAGCCCTTTCACTGGCATAACTGCCATTGAAAGGGCTTTGTGAGGAGTGACGCGGCTCCATTCGAAGCCGCGCTAGCTGACACTTTCTGTTTTTACGATATCAACCTGGTTTTCCTCAGCTTGAATCAAATGTTTTTTTGATTTTGAAATCAGATGTATTCTGCAGGCAAGTAAGCCAACAGCGCAGAACAGAAGCACATAGGGCATCAGTGAAAAGGAAACCTGTGCGAAAAGCTGTCCAAACAGCGGAGCAATTAAAGTGGTTCCGGTGTAAGCAAACGACATCTGTAACCCCATGATAGCCTGTGCGTTTGCTGTTCCAAAATAAACGGGGGTCTGATGCAGCATGGAGGGATAGATTGGTGCAAGCCCCAGACCGACGATGATAAAGGCACATATTGCAAATACAGCAGGTAAAGGAAGCAGCATAAGGGTTAAACCAGCAATCGTTAAGAGCGTTCCTATACGGATCAAAGCCTCATTACTTAGTTTCATAGAGATAAACCCGCTTATCATACGTCCGGTAGTTATTCCCAGAAAGAACAGGGATACCCAGCCTGCCGCTCGTTCGGGTAAAATGTCTTTCCTGTCCACCAGATAACTGGCTCCCCATAGCATCATAGTAGCCTCTATTGTTGTGTTTAACAAAAAGGAGAGCATTATTAAGACAGAGCCGTTTGACCGAAGTATTGTAATTAATCCATGCTTATTTTTATTATGGCTGGCTTCATTCATGTGTCCGGCAGATGGAGTTTCATATCTTTTCCACATATGGAGGGAGAACAGCAGTAGAATTACTAAGGCAAACTGTATCATCGATATGCTGGAATACCCGCTTCTCCAGGTATGCCCCCATTGCACCAGGAGAGAGAGTAATACAGGTCCGAGCATGGCTCCAACACCCCAAAAACAGTGAAGCCAGTTCATATGCTTTGCTTCGTAATGTTCCGCCACAAATTCATTCAATCCTGAATCAACCGCGCCGGCTCCAAGGCCAAGGGGAATCGCACAAGCTATCAGCCATTGGAAAGAGGGGGAGAGTGAGAAGCCAAATAACGCTATGGCTGTCATGGCGACGCTGGCAACTGTAACTTTTCCTGTACCAAACAGTCCAATCAGACGATGAGAGAATAAACTGGATATAATAGTGCCGCCGGATATAATGATAGAAACAAAGCCGGCGTTTCCGACAGGAACACCAAGATCTATATTCATCATAGGCCAGGAGGACCCGAGGAGGGAATCCGGAAGTCCTAAACTTATGAATGCTAAATAGATTAATGCCAAAAAAATCATAATGAGTCTCCTGTATTCTAAAGTTTTAGTCTGTCAATTGATATTTCTTCGCAACCTTAATTTTATTTAAAAGAACTTCTTGTAAGAAGAGTGAGATCCGGATCAGCTTGAATAAATGCACCTGCACCAGAATAACCCAGCTTAATGGCAGGCTTAGTTTTACCGTGAAAGTCACTTCCGCTTGTTACAAAGATGCCTCGCTGATTCGCTTTTCTTAAAAGCCATAGGGCAGTTTCCCTGTCGTGGTAACTGCTATAGGCTTCTACCCCGTCAAACCCCAAGGATATGATTGAGTCAATCATATCAAAATTACCCTTTAGATTAACACCAGGATGAGCTAAAACTGCTACGCCTTTATTTCGATGGATGATATCAAGTACCTCTTTCATATCAGGGTATATCATGTTTACAAAACAGGGTTTTCCTTGAGAACAATAATCCCAGTAAAAATTTACATAAGGGTTATCACTCCTCTTACCGCCATCTCTGTAGGGCAGTAAAATATCACTCCTAAGATAGGAGGGGTGCTTTAATAAGGTTTCTGCAAAAACCTCCCCAGTCCAATTTTCGCTCCAGTATCCTCCGGCGGTTATTGAGCCCAGATCCGCAACGGTAAGATGGAATCCTAATTCGTTTACCAGACGGAGCCTTTCTTTTGATGCATAAGCACATTGGCTTCTTATGTTCTGTTCAATCATATCAAAATCCGTACTTTCAAGATTGAAATTGTACCCGAGGACATGAAAATTGATATTCTGGTAAGTGCAGTCAATCTCAATAGCCGGATAACAGCCCAAACGCGAATTTTTAGATTTCTCAATGGAATCTTTGATTTTAAAAGCTTCCCTGGCACCTTCTACACAGTTATGATCTGCAATTGCCATTGTGGAAATTCCTGCATCAATACACGCTTTGATAAGCTCAGAAGGTGTAAATTCACCATCTTCACTGTAACTAGAATGAATATGCAGGTCTATCGAATAAAACCCATCTATTTGTGAACTCATATATTCTCACCTCCATAAAAAAAGAAAAGGCCAGAGCAACCTACACAGGCGTGTCAAACGAATGCAATGTAAGGCTATCTCATTTACTTACTGGTAAATAATACTTTTTTATAATTGCAATATTTAAGGCTATATAATTGCAATACTTATTATAATGATTAAAATAAGTGATAAAATTACTATACCTCATACTTAAAAAGAAGTCAACAAGCAAATAGCAATTTGATAATTATCTTTATGGGAGTTAAGGCTGATTGTCAATTGATTAGACTAATTAAACATAGATTTAAGAAATGGCCATAAAAGATATTTAATAAATAGAGAATTAATAATTTACCTGTAAGGTTATTATAAAAATAAAATAAGATTATCATATGCAGGGATCATTTTTAAAGGTTATATGGAGGTTTAAAGAGCATAACTACGAAATGAGTAATAAAATTCTATGTATTCAGACTAATTGAACAGAATTATCCTGCACTGTATTAATAGTGGGATAGGATTCCATAGAATCCCGTCCCACAGCATTGACTTTAGTTACTGTTATCAATATAATAATTCATATTTTCCGTAGCCCATTCTTTATTATAAGAATGAGCCGCTATTGAACCGGGATCGAAAAAGGATGCACAATAAACAGTCCTTTGCCCTGCGGCAAGCTGCTGGAAAAACTCCAGGTATTTCCACTTAAATTTACTAACGAAAGGTTCGTTAATATAAGACTTATGATGAATATTAAAACAGGTATTGTTTACCTTATCCTGACTGCAATATCCTTGCACCATGCATTCGGCGCAGGGAATTTTCTGAGCCATGTCTATATCGATCAGCGGATTCATATTCGCATCACTCATATAACCCGCTTTAAAACTGGTATAGTTAATAACTCTTGGTGTAAGCTCCGCATCACCATAACAGGTTTCTTCACTCCAATAACCTACCTGTTGTATTAATTCAGGCCTCATACCAATGCAGCATCCATGAACAAAATCAAGTGGTACATCAATATGACCATCTGTCAGCTGCAGATAGGTGACACCGTTGCTATAATGAGGTATAACAGGCGGATATATCGGGATATACGGTGCAGTTCTCTGAACACCCAATAACCCTACATCAGGAAATGTATAAAATACCGTCATAAAGCGTGTAAGCCAATCTTTTGTTTTCATATAAACATCACTGTCAATAGAAAAAAAATATTGATCAGGTCTTCTCTTAGACAGATTAAGGTTTAATGCGAATACCGGTCCCATATTAACGGGCAGTCGTGTTTTAGACTTGATACGGCTGTCATTCAATGTCTGCAGATAATTCCATGTATCATCTTTTGAATTGCTGTCAATGATATGCATCTCAAAATCTTCCGGAGTATCTAATATGGATTTTAAGTTTTTTGCGGTTAAACCCATACGATTAAAAGTGATGTAGCTTATAAAAGGTGGAATCATATAATCAACCCTTTCCATAAAATTATAAATTACAATCTATTTTATGTCAGTAGTACGATTCAGTTACCAATATTCGACAATAAACATTAAAATATGGTATTTTAATTCTATGCTTATAATATTTATAACCGGATGCTGGCCAAAGCAGTTTATTTTTTAAACACATCTTTTCTATTGTATTCACGATATATCGTCTTCATTACAATAAAATAAGCATCAAAAATATCTATTCTTAATTGCGAATAATAAAATGAAAGATATGATTTTGATCTATTTTCACTGCTTCATATCCGATTGCTTGGACTTGGAATTAGGGCTATGTTTGCAAAAAAAGAAACAGTCCTACTGACTATGCTTGACATTGCAGCAAAACGAATCATACGAATGGGCGATGAAACTTTTAATCTTGTTGGCTGAACCAGTAGTTGAATTAACTATATGAGTATGAATACAGAATTCTTATTATAACTCAAAAGAGCCAGGCTATCAGTTTATTAAAAGAATAAAAAATAGCGGCCAACCGACTGTTTATAATCCTGATAATCCTTGCCGAATACAGCAGGCAGATATTTTTCTTCTTCCAGAATCTGAAGATGCAGCAGGGTGATGAGAAATACCAGAAACAAAATCTGGATAAAATTTGGAAATGCCAGGGTAAACCCGATATAGAACAAATCGAAGCCTAAAAAGGCCGGATTGCGGCTGATACGGTATATTCCTTTTCTCACCAGTTTTGTGCGCTGTGACGCATCCACACCTGCCCGCCAGCTATTTTTCATTGTTATCATGGCAGCGATAAATACAACAGTTCCCATAAAAGAAATGAATAGCCCGATAGATCGAAGGTAATTGGAATAGGAGAGCAGATTATAATGACTGGGAATAAAAAGACTTAAAATCTGAACGCCAGCCATAGTAAAGGTGGCAGTTTTAAGCAGGTTTTCGATTATAAGGGTTTGTTTTGGTTTATCACCACGCCCCAGCCGGTTACTTATTATCCCCTGTTTTTTTAAAAGCAGCTGCTTTGCAAAATAGCTGCCGTAGAACAGTAGTAAGACAAAAAATCCAAAATAGTTCAGTATACTCATGATTATCCTCCTCGTTGTTACATTCTTTAATTTGAGTGCATTTTAGGTATTTTAAAATATTTCATAAATTAACTTCATCAAAATCGTGTTTTTTAAAGTCAGTCTCTTTAAAATCCAGTTTCATCAAAATCCAGTTTCTATAAAATCAGTTTTTTTAAAATAAGTATATTTATTTCTGAGTATAGTTGAATAAGCGCTCAAATGTATTATAGTTGAGCAACTGCTCAATTGTCAAGTTATATTTAATTCGCATTTACATAAAAAATGGAAAGGCGAATCCTTTTTTGGACTGCCCTTCCGTTTATAATATTGAAATTCAATATATCTATATGATTAGTTATCTTCTGATTTTTTTTCCCTGATATGCTCAAGACCTTTTTCAAAAATCTGCTTTACATGATCATCCGCCAGGGAATAAAAAACATTTTTGCCTTCTCTGCGGTTTATTACAAGATTTGCTTCCCGCAGTGACCGTAATTGATGTGAGATTGCCGATTTTGTCATACCGAGCAGCACTGCAAGATCGCAGACACACATTTCGTGCTCGTCCAGCGCCCAGATGATTTTTGATCTTGTGCTGTCTCCCAGAACCTTAAAAAAATCCGAGAGATCATAAAGATCGTTATCTTCAGGCATTTTCTTTTTTACCGCATCCACTACCTCTGCATGAATGACGTCACAATCACATATTAATTCCTCTTTTTTCATGGTTCAACCTCCATTCAGTAGATTCAGTATAGTCTCTAGTATGCTAAAAAGTAAAGTAGTTTATAAAATTTTTATATAAAACACTTGACAGTTGAATGCGTCCTCAACTATAATAAAGTCAACAGTTGAACAAATGGTCAACTGACAAACATCGATATTAAACATAAAATCAATCAGGAGGTATTTAAAATGAAAAAGACATTTAAACTTGAAGGTTTGGATTGTGCGCACTGCGCATCTAAAATTGAAACAGCTGTTAAGGCTTTGGAGGGAGTAACAGCCGCTACCGTAAACTTTATGACAACAAAAATGGTAATTGAAGGCGAAGATGAGAGTTTTGATAATATTGTTGAAAAGGCAAAGGCCATTGTGAAAAAGCTGGAGCCGGATGTTATCGTAAAGAAGGCCTAAGATATGAAGCTGACATCGAACCAGAAAAGACTGATAAAAACATTGCTTGGAGCCGCTGTTTATGCGGCAGGCATTTTATATAAAACAGATAACAGGATCGTTTCCCTCGGCATATTTCTTATTGCATATGTAATTATAGGCGGAGACGTGCTCTGGCGAGCAATACGGAATATTTTACGAGGGCAGGTCTTTGATGAGAATTTTCTGATGAGCCTTGCGACTATAGGTGCTTTCATAGTTGGGGATTTTCCAGAAGGCGTTGCGGTTATGCTTTTTTATCAGGTAGGGGAACTGTTCCAGAGCTATGCCGTAGATAAATCCAGAAAATCCATTGCCAGTCTTATGGATATCCGTCCTGATTATGCCAATGTGAAGCGGGAGGATAAACTGGAAAAAGTAGATCCCGATGAAGTACAAATTGATGAGATCATTGTTATAAAAGCAGGAGAGAAGGTTCCGCTGGATGCAATTGTCATTGAAGGCAGTTCCACGGTAGATACTTCTGCGCTTACAGGAGAATCTCTTCCCAGAGAGGTTACAGAAGGCGATAATCTTCTCAGTGGCTGTATTAACATTAACGGGCTGCTGACCGCCCGTGTAACCAAGGAATTTGGCGAATCTACCGTAAGCAAGATTTTGGATCTGGTAGAAAACGCCGGTACAAAAAAATCAAATTCGGAGAACTTTATTACTAAGTTTGCCCGTTACTATACCCCGGCAGTTGTTATTGTTGCGGTTTTAATGGCGCTGATTCCTCCGCTTATATTGCCCGGAGCAACCTTTAGTGACTGGATTTACCGTGGACTTATATTCCTTGTAATTTCCTGCCCCTGTGCCCTGGTCATTTCGATACCGCTGAGCTTTTTTGGAGGTATTGGAGGAGCATCCAGACGAGGTATTCTTGTTAAGGGGAGCAATTATCTGGAGGCACTTGCCGAAACAGAAATTGTTGTATTTGATAAAACCGGTACCCTGACAAAGGGTATATTCAAAGTACAGGAGGTTATTCCTCAGGATATTGATAAAGAAGAACTGCTGGAGCTTACAGCTTATGCGGAAAGCTATTCCAACCATCCTATTTCACTTTCTCTTAAAAATGCTTATAACAAGGAAATTGATGCTGCACGTATTACCAATGTAGAAGAAATACCTGGCCATGGAGTCACCGCCACGGTAGACGGAAAAACGGTATCTGCAGGTAATATAAAGCTTATGAATAAAATAAATGTTACTTTTATGGAACCCAAGGATGTAATTGGCACCGTTGTTCATGTTGCAATCGACAATGTTTATGGAGGCTATATTGTGATTGCGGATGAAGTCAAGGAAGATGCTGCCCACGCGATCCGTGAACTGAAGGCCCACATCCGACAGACAGTAATGCTTACAGGAGATGCAAAGAGGATCGGCGAAAAAGTTGCCGGACAGCTTGGCCTTGATAAAGTTTATACGGAGCTGCTGCCGGCAGACAAGGTGCAGCAGGTAGAAACGCTGATTAAGGAGAAGTCAGTCAAAGGTAAACTTGCCTTTGTAGGTGACGGTATCAATGATGCACCGGTTTTGGCAAGAGCGGATATTGGTATAGCTATGGGAGGTCTTGGTTCTGATGCTGCAATTGAAGCGGCAGATATTGTTATTATGACGGATGAGCCTTCTAAACTTGCAACGGCTATTAAACTTTCCAAGAAAACTCTCCGTATTGTAAAACAGAACATAACACTGGCACTTGTAGTGAAAGGTGTAGTTCTTGTGATGGGAGCTATAGGTATAGCCTCTATGTGGGCAGCGATATTTGCTGACGTTGGTGTTGCTATTCTTGCAATACTAAATGCAAGCCGTATGCTGAATGTAAAAAATATAAATTAAATCAATGTGTTAAATGGCACTTAAAAAGATGTCCTCGAATGATAGGATTAATTCTCATTCGAGGACATCTTTTTTTCTTAGCTGGTATAAATAAGAAAGAGTGGCTTATCCGTAATATAAATGATACAACTAAAGTAAATGTTATAACTAAAGTAATTGATATTCCTTGAGCAGTTTTCCAATATCCGTACCCATTATCTTCTGAAGTGCGCCTCCAAGTGCAGCTTTTATTTTGGGATCCAGGTCTAATTCTGTAATCTTCTTACCATCCCCTAATTTTGAGGTGGCATTCAGCAGATCGCGAATATCGTAAGTACTTCCCCAGACTTCGGGTACACCACGGTCAATATCCAAAAGTGTATAGACGCTTTCCATGGCGGTACGCACAGAGTATTCAATTGTAAAGATGGTATCGCGTTTTGTTTCGGCAAATTGTCCCAGGAAGGCAAAATTTACACTGCCGGCCGGGATAACGGCAGGGCGGT
>JAEZSL010000322.1 GCA_023443925.1 Bacillota bacterium
GGATACAGGCATCGCAAGGCGTTTGCATTCTTTTGATAAAACATCGGCATATTCCTCCTTGGATACACCCTCCGGTGCAAGAATATCTACAAATTCAATGGCATCAAAGCCGAAATCCTTTGCTTTCCGGATACAGTCAAACTGTGTTATTTCTCCAGAGTATAACAATTTACCAAAGCTGTACGAACTGACTGATAGTTTCATTTTCTGTGCCCTCCCCGTTGTATTATGATTAGAATTATATTATCAGGTTAAATACATGGCTGTTGACACAACAGACGAAGTATAACCCTTAGCTTATTTTGTGAACATAAATCTCCAGATTTGTAAATATTAAACCGCAGTTCTATAATTGGAGAAATGTTGGCGGATAACTCCGAAGAAGGAGAAAGCCGTATAGCCGCTCCATAACCGGCTGTTTATAAGATAACTTCATAACCGGCTATTTTATAAGATTATTTCATGACCGCTGGCTGCCGATTCATAAATCGCATCCAGAATTGCCATAATGTCGATGCCGTCCTGGGCCGGTGAAATACAGGGTACGCCATCGGTTAAGCAGGAGACAAAATGGTCGATTTCCCCGGCAAATAATCCGTCGAAGCTTAAGGAGGTCTGGGCATCTAAAGTAACATCCGCCAGATAATCATTGATTTCACTGTACAGTTCCAATTCCGGGTCCAGTTTAGCCCCGCCCTTTGTACCAAAAAGTTCAATTTTTCCTTCGTCTTTTTTGATATTCAGACTGAAACTGGCTTCAATGGAAAGAACCGCACCGTTATCAAAGCGGATCATGGCGGAGGCTAAATCCTCAACATCACAGATATCATGATCCGTAGCACTGGAGGCCTGGTAGAATTTTTTACCTTTAATATTTTTTCTGTCATCCAGTTTTTTAAAAGTTGCACCATAAACGGAAACGGGTTTGGGGTTACCCATTAGATACCTTACCAGGTCAATTACGTGGACACCTAAATCAATTAAGGGACCGCCGCCGGAACGTGTCTTATCTCCAAACCAGCCGCCGGGATTTCCTTTTCGTCTTAAGTAGGTAGCTTTTGCATAATATAATTCACCAAAATAATCGGACTCTATAAATTCCTTTAATATCTTGCAGTCATTACCATAACGTCTTACAAAACCGATCATCAGTAATTTAGAGTTTCGATCGGCGGCTTCTTTCATAGCCTGGGCATCGGCTTTGGATACCGACATAGGTTTTTCACAAAGGACATGCTTTCCTGCATTTAATGCTGCTATGGTACAGGGGGCATGTGCACTGTTCCAGGTGCATACGCTGACCGCATCGATTTCCGGAAGACTCAGCATCTCATTCATATCCGTAAAAGTACGTGTAATATTATATTTTCCGGCCATATACTTAAGGCGTTCTTCATTCAGATCGCAAAAGGCATACAATTCTACGTTTTTATTATTTAAGTAAGCTTCTATATGCTGTTCAGAGATGGAACCTGTACCAATGATTCCGATTTTAATTTTTGACATAAGTACCTCCTATAAACCTTTCATCCGGTTAAGATAAATAACTGCATTTTTAATATCTTCTTCGGGATTTTCCCCAACTTCACGCTCAATGGTTAAGAAGCCCCGGTAACCAATTTCGTCAAGGGCATTTAAATAATCCTTAAAATTAACATCACCTTCTCCTAACGGAAGTTCAATAAACGGCTGGTTCGAATCCTGAGAAAGGAAGTCATACGAAGCCTCCTCAGAGGTATCCTCTTTGATTTTATAAATGATTTCCGGATCTTTGATCTTTAAGCGTCTGCCGTCTTTTGCATGGGTGTGTACAATGTAATCTCTCAGAGTATAAACGGCTTTCACGGGATCATCCCCCGTAACCATGACAAAATTGGCCGGGTCCAGATTTACCGCAACCCCTTTTGAATTAAGCGCATCCAAAAATTCTTTCAGGGTAACTGCTATCTCAGGCCCTGTTTCAATGGCAAAATGTCCGTTCAGGGAATCTGCAAAACGGCTTAAGGTATAGCAGGCTTCCTGCATGATTTTATACCTTTCGTGATTTTTATCTGCCGGAATTACTCCGATGTGAGTGGTTATAATATCAGTTTCCAGATCTTTAGCCAGCTCCATAATGCGCTTTGATTTTTCAATGAGTTCGGGGTTTTTATCTTTGCTGCCGAAGCCGTGGCCTAAGTCCCCGCATAATGCTGAAAAAATAAGTCCGTTGGATTTAACCATGTCTAGAAGTTCTTTTCTTTTAACAGGGGTTAAGGCTTCCGGGGAATACTCACCGGAGGTAGCATACATCTGAAGACCTTTTGCTCCAAGAAGTGCTGCTTTTTCAATGGCGTTTTTCGTACTGAGCTTAAAGGAATCTAACATGACACCAATGGGAAAATCGTACATAAAAACCTTCCTTTCCTATAAAAAAAGTTGTTTGTTTATGAACCTCATTGTATAATTGAACTGTCATGAAGTAAAGAAATGAACTTGCTGTAAATTAACACTATATTGCTCAATAACAATTTTCGAGGAAACCGCCGATGAATGCTCATAATTTTTACGAACCGCATACCCACAAGGACCCTTCGTTTCCGATTATCTTCCATCTGGATACCATGAGGAAGGACCAGTCTGATTTTCTTCCCCACTGGCATGAAAATATTGAAATCCTTTATGTAGTTCAGGGAACTATTAATGTTTTAGAAGATGCCGCCAGTATCACAGCCCAAAAAGATGAAATGATTATAATTAATTCAAATAATGTACACTATATCCAGACTTTAGCCGAAGAATCAAAATATTACTGCCTTATTATAGACCGAAGATTTTGTGAGGAGATAGGCCTGGATACAGGGGAGATTGTTTTTCAAAGACTTATTGCCGATAAAGCCGTGGCGGATAAATATAATGTTATAAAAGAGGAATTCGGGCTGCAGAAAGCTCTTTATAAAGCCAAAATCAAGGCAGCTATTATGGATCTGGTAATCTGCCTTTACCGGGATTACACCCTGTCGGAATCTCCTCTGTCAAAGGAATTGGAAACCGGTAAAATAGAAATAATTAAAAAAGCAATCCGGTACATTCAAAGTAATTATGACCAGAATATATCCATAGCAGATATTTCTGACCAGGCCGGCGTCAGTAAGTACTATTTTTGCCGTATTTTTAAAGAGATTACAGGATATACCACAGTACGCTATCTTAACATCCTAAGATGCACCAATGCGAAGAAATTACTCCAAAGCGGTAAACACAGCGTGGAGGAAGCAGCTCTGTTATGCGGTTTTGATAACCTGTCTTACTTTTCCAAAACTTATAAAAAACACATGGGCTGTCTGCCTTCAACGGCTAAAATTACGCAAAAAGATTCCGCAAGGAGATTGTAGCCGCCGTCCAGCAGTCGTGGCGGATGCAGTAGCAACTACAATAGCAACTGCAATAGCAACTACAATAGCAACTGCCATAGCAGTGGTAATAGACTCCTTGCGCTTTGCCGCACAGTGAGCATTCTTGTATTTACATCCGTTTATATTTATGGTAGAGTATCATAAGAATAATTATGGTATATGAATAAAATGGTATAAGATTAAATAATTGGGTTAATTTATTAAGTATTTACGAATACATTTTCTTGCCCAGTAACTGATGGAGGAACTTATGAAGAAATTAATTGATATGATTGCTGAAGAATTAATGCAGGCCTTTGAGCAGAGCGGGTATGACAGAAAGTTTGGTATGGTTACCATTTCCAATCGTCCTGACTTATGCCAGTATCAGTGTAACGGTGCATTAGCTGCAGCAAAATTATATAAAAAGGCTCCTATCATGATTGCCAACGAAGTCGTGGAGCTTGTAAAGCAAAACGAAGCTTTTGAAAAAATAGAAGCGATCATGCCTGGATTTATTAATATCACTCTGAATACTGCTTATATTGCCGACTATCTCAATGCAATGAAACAGACAGAGCAGTACGGCTGTGAAAGAACTTCCAGTCCAAAAACCATCGTGATTGATTACGGCGGTCCCAATGTGGCAAAGCCTCTTCATGTGGGACATCTTCGATCAGCGGTTATCGGTGAGAGTATTAAGCGGATCAGCAGATTCTTAGGACATAATGTTATCGGGGATGTACATTTAGGTGACTGGGGTCTCCAGATGGGCTTGATCATTACGGAACTAAAGAAGAGACAGCCGGAGCTGGTTTATTTTGATGAAAATTATACCGGAGAATATCCAAAGGAAGCACCATTTACTATTTCGGAACTGGAAGAAATCTATCCGGCTGCCAATGAATATTCCAAATCGCATCCGGAATATAAGGAAGAGGCCAAAAATGCTACGTTCCTTCTGCAAAACGGTAACCGGGGTTACGGAGCTCTCTGGAATCACATACTGAATGTATCGGTGGCTGATTTAAAGAAAAATTATGATAATTTAAATATAAGCTTTGATCTGTGGAAGAAGGAAAGCGATGCACAGCCATATATACCGGATATGATCGCTTATCTGAAAGAAAATAATTATACCAGAATCAGTGAAGGCGCATTGGTAGTAGATGTTAAAGAAGAGACGGATACCAAAGAAATACCGCCTTGTATGATACTAAAGTCTGACGGAGCCACTCTTTATAATACCACTGACCTGGCAACCATGGTGGAACGAAGGAAACTCTTTAATCCGGATGCAATAACTTATATTGTGGATAAAAGACAGGAGCTTTACTTTGAAACGGTATTCCGCTGTGCCAAGAAAACGAAACTTCTCGAAGATGAGGTAAAACTGACCTTCTTAGGTTTTGGCACCATGAACGGCAAGGACGGAAAACCTTTTAAAACCAGGGACGGCGGAGTCATGCGCCTGGAGAATCTGATTAAGAGCATTAGTGATGCCGTATATGATAAAATCATGGAAAACCGTGACATGCCGGAAGAAGAAGCCAGAAGCATAGCAAAGAAAGTCGGGCTGGCAGCATTAAAATACGGTGATTTATCCAATCAGGCCGCTAAGGATTATATATTTGATATAGACCGTTTTATTTCCTTTGAAGGCAATACCGGCCCCTATATTCTATATACAATAGTAAGAATTAAGTCTATTCTGGCTAAATATGCTGAAATAGCTGGAAACACGCAGCTGAACAGTGGTGTAATACTTGGCTCTGATATACCCAGTGAAATCAATTTAATGCTGGAGGTATCTAAATTCAATGAGGTTATGGAGTACAGTTTTGAAGAAAATGCACCTCATAAAATCTGCCAGTATATCTATGACATAGCCAACGAATTTAACAGCTTTTATCATGAAAATAAAATTATTGCCCAGGAGGATAAAACGAAACAGCAGTCCTGGATTACCTTGATTACCCTGGTACAAGGCATACTTGAAACCTGTATCGAACTCCTTGGATTTGATGCACCTGATAGGATGTAAGAGTGTCGACTGCCTAGAAATATCTGGCAATAGAGTTTGATAACTAATAATATCAGACGATTTATGCATTGCGGTACTGTGGTGAAGTATTCGGGTGTGAATTTTGGCATTTTTTGATAAAATTTCGTACTCAGATACTTGTATTTCCTATATTGATAGTGTATTATAGGTTAAGGGTCGAAGGAGATATCTATCGGGATATCTCCTTGGGCCTATTGTTTTTTATTATATTTTATAAATATAATTACAAAGGAGATGCTGTTGTATGAAGGACATAAATCATAAGAAGAAAGAAAAGCGTCAGAAAAAAGAGAAGGCTGTAAAGAAACCGGTTTACCGGTTTGGCATCCGGCAGAAATTAATTTTTGGATTTGGTATACCGGTTCTATTTATTGTTATATTAGGAATTATCTCCTATACAAAAGCATCCAGGGGTTTAGTCACCAATTATGAACAGGCTACAAAAAATACCATTAACATGGCAACGGAATATATGAATTTAGGTCTGAGTTCCGTAGATTCAATTGCTTTGCAGTATACGAAAGATTCGCATATCAGTTACTACGCCCAGGGAGTAACCAATAATACGGAATCGACGAGAGATATCTTTGTTAAGTCCACAGGCCGTGAACTAATGAAAAAGGTTGATTTAGAACAACTTATAGTAGATATACATATCATTACACCAACCGGTATACCGGCATTAACCAGCGGTGTGGAAATTGTGGACGGATTCTATCAGGAATTGTCCCAGGCAGAAGAAGGCAGTAAGCTAAGCGATAAGAAAACCGAGTTTTACTGGAGCGGAAAGCACCCGCTGCTGGATTCAAAACTAAGTCTTGATTCAGAACAATATGCACTTTCGCTGTATCGTCCTTTTCCGAACCAGAATGCGGTAGTTGTTATTGATGTCAGTAAGGATGAGATAACCAAATTCCTGGATAAACTGGAATTAGGCGAGGGAAGTATTGTTGGAATTATTACACCGGACGGATCAGAAATATTAAATATAAATGGGGGCAGTGATAGCTTGGAACCGGAGGACGGCAGTAATACGGGCAGCACAACGGAAGCTTCAAAATCCGGGGAGCAGGAAGTTACTGAAGTATCGCTTAATTCTTCCGACGGTGATTTTAATTTCAGTAAACAGGATTATTATCTTTCCAGTATGAAAGCAGAGGATACAACGGGTTCGGAATACGTGAAATATAATTCCCAGGATTATTTATACCTTTACAGTAAAATCGGCAATACCGGAGTTACTATCTGCGGACTGGTTCCAAAGACCAGTTTTATGAAGCAGGCAAATGATATTAAAGTAATTACTATGATCTTGGTAGCCTTAGCCTGCCTTATAGCAGTCAGTATAGGGATGTATCTCTCAAGCGGCATCGGCCGGAGTTTAAAGAGCATCAACAAAAATCTGAAAAAGATCTCTGAAGGAGATTTAACCATACAAGTATCCTCTAAACACCGGGATGAATTTACCGTATTGGCGGCCAATACCACGGAAATGTTAAATAATATGAGAGGTTTGATTCAAAAGGTAACCAATGTCAGCAGTCTGGTTTCAGATTCAGCACAGAGCGTAATGAAAGCATCCGGTGATATAGCGGCAGCCAGCGGCAATATATCAATCGCCATCGATGAAATCGGTAATGGAATCTCTGTGCAGGCACAGGACTCCCAGAACTGCTTGCTGCAGATGGATGAACTGTCAAAGAAAATAACGGTGGTTTATGAGAATCTGGAAGAAATCGAGAAAGTAACAGATAATACCAAGGAGATGATATTCCAGGGAATTACAACCATGGAAGAATTATCAAAACAATCCGAAGCAACCAATCATATTACAAAATATGTTGTGGAGAACATTACTGCTTTAGAGACAAAATCCTATTCCATAGACCGTATCATTCAGGTGATTAATGAAATCGCCGATCAAACCAATCTTCTTGCTTTAAACGCTTCCATTGAAGCGGCCAGAGCCGGAGAAGCAGGCAGAGGCTTTTCCGTTGTAGCGGATGAGATCAGGAAACTGGCGGAACAGTCCATACAAGCAGCCGGAGAAATCAGAAAAGTAATTGAGGAAATTACGAAACAAACCTCAGAAACGGTAGTAACTGCCAGAGAAGCAGAAGATATCGTGGAAAAACAAAACGGAATAGTTGACAATACGATTCTTACTTTTCGTAATATGAATACAGGTGTGGAAAGGCTCATATCCAGTCTCTCTGTTATCAGTCAGAATATGAAAAACATGGACGGCGCAAGAACCGGAACCCTGAATGCAGTTGAGAGCATTTCTGCTATAGCGGAGGAGACACTGGCGGCTTCTGATATGGTTGAAGATACGGTAAATACACAGACCAATTCGGTTAAAGCACTGGAGGATGCATCCAGGGTACTGGGTAATAACTCCAAAGAGTTAAATGAAGCAATTAACCGATTCCGTATTTCGTAGATTGATAATGCACGTTGATTTTAGCTGTATCCAGGATTCAAACCTTATTTAATAGAAAAACTTGTAGCGCTTACGCCAAAGTGCTATAATTTTGGTACATAGTTACCGACAATTAATAACAGAGGAGCAGAAGGTATGTACAGTTTAATATCAAAATTAGTAATATACCGCAAGTTGGAAAAGGACAGCATCCTTTTTTCTCTTGCCGAAACCATAGAAAAAGTTAATGCATTATCGGAAGCAGAGCAGAATTCGTCAGTAAAAGATGAGTTGGCTGCTTCAATATATACACAGATCAACCGGCTTTTAGAACTGGCCACCGAATATGGTTTCGATCAGAATTTATGGCATAATTACCTGGCATATATACTTGCTGTTAATGAGAACCCCTTTAGTATAACCTGTGAGAAAACGGGAATACAGGAAGGAACGGTGAACCAGTTTGCCAGAGGGGATTTTAAGATCTTTAAAGCACTCTTTGATTATGATTTCAGTCAGGTCGAAAGTAAACTGGGCATTAACTGTTTTCATATTATACTTAATTATCAGGCTGTAGTTAAAAACGGGAAAAGATACAATAAAAATGTCAGCGATAAAGTCCGTTTCCTAAGCACACAAATTGAGCAGGCAGTGGATGAAACTGAGATTTTAACCATTGTCACGGAATTCTACCGGGCATATGGTGTTGGTAAATTTGGTCTGAATAAGGCTTTTCGGATAAAACATGAAGAACAGTCCGTAAATATATATCCAATAACCAATACGGATGATATCAGGCTGAGTGACCTGGTGGGATATGAAATGCAGAAAAAGAAACTGATTGATAATACGGAAGCCTTTGTGGAAGGAAGAAAAGCCAATAATGTACTGCTTTTTGGAGACAGCGGCACCGGCAAGTCGACCAGTGTGAAAGCAATTCTGAATGAGTATTACAGTCGGGGACTCCGTATGATTGAAATCTATAAACACCAGTTTGAAGATCTTTCTTCCGTAATTGCACAGGTGAAAAACCGGAATTACAAGTTCATTATTTATATGGATGATTTATCTTTTGAAGAATTTGAAATCGAATATAAATACCTGAAAGCCGTCATAGAGGGCGGGCTTGAGACGAAGCCGGATAATATACTAATTTATGCTACCTCCAACCGAAGGCATTTAATCCGGGAAACCTGGGGTGACCGTTCAGACAGATCAAAGGATGAACTGCACCATTCAGATACCATGCAGGAAAAACTATCGCTGGTTGCCAGATTTGGTATAACCATTAATTATTCCTCACCGAATCAGAAGGAATTTTTTGAAATCGTTACCGTACTTGCAAAACATACGGAAGGAATTAACTTATCCGAAGAAGAGTTATGTGCCCAGGCTAATATATGGGAGATGAGTCACGGCGGACGTTCCGGCCGGACCGCACAGCAGTTTATTAACTATCTTGCGGGACAGCAGAATTAATATAAGCAAAATTGGATAAAAGCAGTAAAAGTATTTTATGGATCGAATTAGGATCAATAAGATACTTTTTTTTTATTTTATCTCATATTAACAAGATTATTGATAATAATTTTCATTTACATTATTGACAAGCAAAAAGATTAGACTTATAATTATTGCAAATGATAATCATTCCCAAAATAAAGGAGAGTGGAGAAATATGGCACTTACATTTGCAGAAATTGGCGAAACAAAGGTAATAGTAGATTTTAAAGGCAAAGATGATATAAGAAGGCATCTTCAGGATTTGGGTTTTGTGAAGGGAGAAAGCATAAAACTGTTATCTGAAAATGACAGCGGATTAATCATTCTGGTTAAAGGTGTCAGAATTGCTATCAACAGAGCTTTGGCATCAAAAATAATGGTAGCGTAGGAGGAAAAAGACATGACGTTAAGGGATTTAAAACCTGGTGAGGAAGGTGTGGTTGCACGTATCGGCGATAGAGGGCCTATGAGGCGCAGAATTATGGATATGGGCGTAACTCCGGGGGTTCTCATAAAAGTTGTTAAGGTTGCACCTTTGGGAGATCCGATTGAAATTAATTTAAGGGGTTATGAACTGAGTCTTAGAAAAGACGAAGCAGCTCAGATCGAAGTAACCAGAGGTTAGTCAACCTAAAACACAACAGGCTGAGCGAAGGACCTTACTTAGTATAATCAGGAGGGATAGAAAGATGTCGATTAAAATTGCACTTGCCGGTAATCCAAACTGCGGTAAGACAACCATGTTTAATGATTTAACCGGTAGTTCCCAATATGTTGGAAACTGGCCTGGTGTAACAGTGGAAAAAAAGGAAGGTAAATTAAAGGGACACAAAGATGTTATTATTCAGGATTTGCCTGGTATTTACTCTCTTTCACCATATACCCTGGAAGAAGTAGTTGCCAGAAGTTATCTGGTAAATGAAAAACCGGATGCTATTATTAATATAGTAGACGGTACTAATATTGAAAGAAATTTATATTTGACAACACAGCTGATGGAAATCGGTATTCCGGTTGTAATGGCTTTGAATATGATAGATGCCGTACGTAAAAACGGCGACAGTATAGATATTAATAAATTAAAGGATGCAATTGGTTGTGAAGTAATTGAAACTTCAGCATTAAAAGGAATCGGCTCCAAAGATGCTGCCCAGAAAGCCATCGAGATTGCCAGGTCCAAAGCTTCTGTAAAACCTCGTCATACCTTTTCGGCAAAAGTAGAAGAAGCTTTAGCACAGATTGAAGATGCGATTGCCGGACATTTAAATGGCTTGAACAGCCGTTGGCTTGCGATTAAGCTGTTTGAACGGGATGAAAAAATCAAAGAGCAGATAACTTTTGATAAAGCAACGGAAGAAAAAATTGAGAATATAATTCTTCAGTGTGAAAAAGAACTTGATGACGACGGCGAAGGTATTATAACCAATGAACGTTATAATTACATTAGCAAGATTGTAAAACAGGCCGTACATAAGAAAAACAGAACCGGACAGACCGGAACTGATAAAATTGACCGGATTGTAACTAACAGATGGCTTGCACTGCCTATTTTTGCAGTTGTAATGTTCCTTGTATATTATATTTCCATAAGTACGGTTGGAACCATGGCAACAGACTGGGTAAATGACGTGCTATTTACAGATGTTGTTCCGGGTGCAGTTGGCGGCTTTCTGGATTCCGTGGGAACGGCGGACTGGCTGAATTCACTGATTCTTGATGGTATTATAGCGGGTGTGGGTGCCGTACTTGGATTTGTGCCTCAGATGGCGGTATTGTTCTTCTGTCTGGCCCTGCTGGAAGACTGCGGATATATGGCCCGTATTGCTTTTATCATGGACCGTATTTTCAGAAGATTCGGATTATCCGGTAAATCGTTTATCCCCATCCTGATCGGAACCGGTTGTGGAGTTCCTGGTATTATGGCTACCCGTACCATTGAAAATGATCACGACCGCAGAATGACCATTATTACAACTACTTTCATCCCCTGTAGTGCAAAACTTCCCATCATTGCATTGATTGCCGGAGCATTATTCCCGGGATCCATATGGATTGCACCTTCTGCATACTTTATAGGAATGGCAGCAATCATAATCTCCGGTATTATGCTTAAAAAATCAAGACTTTTTTCAGGTGATCCGGCGCCGTTCATTATGGAACTTCCAGCATATCATGTTCCTGGTTTAAAAGGTGTTTTAATCCATGTGTGGGAGCGGTCAAAAGCCTTTATGAAGAAAGCGACTACCGTAATTCTTTTAGCTACCGTAGGTGTATGGTTCTTAAGCTCCTTTGGCTGGAATCTGAAGATGGTTGATGCTGAGCAATCCATATTGGCATCCATCGGCCGTGTTCTTGCTCCTCTGTTTATACCGCTGGGCTGGGGCGAATGGAAAGCGGCAGTGGCAACTGTAACCGGTCTTATTGCAAAAGAAAACGTAGTAGGTACTTTTGGTATCTTATATGGCTTCTCAGAAGTAGCAGAAGACGGCGCAGAGGTTTGGACAAATCTGCAGGCGGCATTTACTCAGCTTTCCGCATTCAGTTTTCTTATGTTCAACCTGCTGTGTGCACCCTGCTTTGCAGCCATTGGCGCAGTACGCAGTGAAATGGGAACAACAAAGTGGACGCTGTTAACCGTTGGTTACCAGACTATATTTGCTTATGTAGTGTCTTTAATTGTATATCAGCTGGGCATGTTATTTACAGGCGGCGGTTTTGGCATCGGTACCGTTGCGGCATTTGTTTTAATTGCTGTTCTGCTTTATGGCTTGTTCCGTAAACCAAGTAAAGTTACAAGAAGATCTGATCTTTCTGTAAAGGCTAAGGAGGTGGCTTAATATGGCTACATTAATCGTAGGTATAATCGTGTTAGGTGGCATAGCATTTGCCGGTTATAACACCTATAAATCCCATAAGTCAGGCAGCAGCTGCAGCTGCGGATGCTCCGGCTGTGATAAATCCGCCGAATATCATAAAGGATAAGTTAGACTTTATGGTAAAGTATTAAGGCCGAGGAAACCACTTACAATATATTCAAACGGCCTTTCATAAACTTAAGTTGTGGAAGGCCGTTTTGCAACTGCAGCCGAATATTTTATATATAAATGAGTCGGCAGGAAAGGAGACATTATGAATGGAATACTTGAAAAAGGAGCCGGCCTGGCCAAAATCCATAAAAGAGAAATCATTCTGGAACAATTGAGAAAGAAAGGATTTCGTATTACGGAACAGAGAAAGCTATTAATTGATGTTATACTGGAGGATGAGTGTTCCAGTTGTAAGGAAATTTATTACAAAACGGCTAAAAAAGATTCGACAGTAGGTATTGCGACAGTGTACCGCATGGTAAAAACTTTAGAAGACTTAAAACTGATTAACAGAAAAAACTTATACCAGATTGATTACGGCAGTCTGGATTTGGAACAGGAAAATCAGGTTCTGTATGTGGATGAAAAATCGGATAAAATGACGGCAATTAAGAAAGGTTCCTGGTTTGCCGAACTTCAGAGAGTATTAATCGCACAGGGCTTTACTGATATAGATAATATTTCAATTTTAATAAAGAATAAAAACAGGGATGAAGAGGAAAACTGTGAAGAAGAGGTTTATCATAACTGTCTCTGTGATAATTTAGGATGTAAATACAACTGCAAAAAACGTAGTGTTTCATAATAAACCTGCCTCTTACCCATTGGGTAACTGAGGCAGGTTTTTTTAAACTATAGAATTTAAGACTATAGAAAGATAACTCGTTCTTATTCTGTATCCTGTAATTGGAAGATTAAAGTTTACCGGAAATTAGTAGACTCTCCAAACCTTAATCTTGAATAAATATGAGTGGCTTCAAAGGGTGATTCGGGGTTGTTGATCCGGTACAACAGCTGGTTTACCAGGCGTTTGCCAAGTTCTCTGATCTGAACCTGTACGGTGGTCAGATAATCTGCCTGGTCGATATATTCCGTTGTACCGTCATAACCGGAAACCGCAACATCCTCCGGCACATTATAATTATTCGCATTCAGATATTTAATAACAAAATGGGCTACGTAGTCACTGGCACAGACAAAAGCCTGAGGCATCTGCTTTAAACCGGATAAGAAATCATTGATTTCTTCTGCGTAGGTATAAATACCGATACTGTGTATCAGACAGTTCTCTCTTTTAACCGGGAGTTTATATTGATTCATGGCAGATAAATAACCTTCATAACGTTCATAATTTGTCCTGGCGTATTCAATATCACCTATAAACCCGATATCGGTCCGGCCTTTTTTGATAATGGACTCTGTTATCTTGCTGACACTGGATTTTCCCTCCAAAAGAAATAAATCCCCGTACAAGGTATCTTCCGGTATGGAAGTTACCATATCCAGAAATACTTTCTGAAGTTTTAATTCATTCAGCATACACAGCAAGTCGTGATCGTACACATTCAGAACAATAATACCCTGGAGTGTACCGTTTGTTAAAACAGATGGCAGAGTGTAGCCGTCGGAGGTTTTGGAGGGCAGATAGGTGTACATCAGGTTTATATTGGAGCTTACCAGATCTTTTGCAATCTGGTGTATAATATTCATCCAGAACATTGAGGATTCCGGTCGGGAAACCACAACAGACACAGTCATATCCATTTTAGGTGAAGCACTGACTTCGGAAATAATACCCTGGGTACTCTGCTGAACCGGCTGCTTCTGTTTTAAATAACCCATTTCCTGGGCTTTATTGATAACTAATTCAACTAAGGCATCCGATACGCCCGGATAGTTGTTGAATACTTTCCAGACAGTAACTCTTGAAATGTCCAGGGCATCCGCAATTTCCTGCATGGTGATCTTCTTCATATAATAACTCCCATCTGTGCACTTTAACGCACTTATAAATCAAGATGCGAAAAAACTGTCGTTTGTTTTTTCGATCCGGCATAAATCATCTGCTACAAGATGATTTACTACCTCAAATCAGGGTATGAAATGTTTTTTATTTTATTTCACACTGCTCCCATAGCATAAAACATCTGCTGGCAGATGTTTTACTGCCTCAAATCAGGGTGTGAAATGTCTTTTATTTCACACTGCTCCTGTTATGTTTATCGCAACAAGCAAAATGATTTAACTATTGCGGTTCTTGTCATAAATTATGATAATAAATGTTATTATATAATTTTTTCGGGTAAAACCATATTTAGAAATTATTATAGCATAGAAAATCAAAAATCACAATGTAATTTTATAATTTTTTAACAATTTAATTAATAAATGATAAAAATAACAAATGTTAAAATTATTAAGAAATGATAAAACGATAAATAGTGAGATAATAAATTAAAAACCAACAAATTGTTTATAATATACAAATTAAATAGATTAACTAATCAATATATATAGAATAATCATATACTTATGGCTACAAAAGTAAAATCGATGTAAAAAAGCATGATAAAAAAATAAAATAAATGTTGCATATAAATATAAAACATGTTAATATGATTTTAGTTAATTGATAAGATGTAAGTTGCAAATGGAGGTTAACAAAATGAAAAAGTTAAATAAAGATAAAAATGATAACATCAAAAAAGTTAAGACAAAGAAGAAATGGACAAAAGATGACACAGAGCTAACGCTTCTGGCTCTGCCGACAACTATCTGGTATGTATTATTTTGTTTCCTTCCTATGTTTGGTATTATAATTGCTTTTAAGAATTATAAGATATTTCCCGGCCACGGATTCTTTTACAATCTTTTTAGCAGTCAGTGGGCCGGCTTCGACAATTTTCAGTTTCTGATTAAATCCAATGTACTTGCACTCCTGCTGAGAAACACCATTGCTTATAATATAGTATTTATTATTCTGGGTATACTAATACCGGTAACTCTGGCTATTATGATCAGCCTGATCTACAGCAAGAGAAAATCAAAGGTATACCAGACCATGATGTTCTTCCCTCACTTTATGTCCTGGGTAGTCGTAAGTTATTTCGTATATGCCTTTTTAAGTATCGATAAAGGTATGTTTAACAGTGTTCTGAAGATGCTGGACAAAGATATAATCCAGTGGTACATGGAACCAAAGTACTGGCCGTTTATATTGATATTCATGCAGCTTTGGAAGACAGTAGGTTATAGTACGGTAGTTTACCTGGCCAGTATAACCGGTATTGACGGAACTTTGTATGAAGCAGCCGTTATTGATGGTGCCACCAAGTGGCAGCAGGTTAAGTATGTTACACTTCCAAGTATTAAAACCATTGTAATCATGATGTTTATCCTGAATGTGGGCAAAATTTTCTATTCGGATTTCGGCTTGTTTTACCAGGTTACCAGAGAAATACCAAGCTCTTTGTATAATGTAGCTTCCACAATTGATACCTATGTATATAAAGCACTGCAGTCCACCACACCAATTGGTATGACAGCCGCAGCAACCTTCTTCCAATCCGTTGCCTGCTGCATAACCATACTTTTAGCAAACTGGATCGTAAGAAAAATCGATGACGAAAGTGCAATCATATAGTTAAGTAATTAGAATGGAGGTAACAGAATGAAAAAAGAGATCGAAGAGGGAATGTCCAAATTAAACCGGATATCCAAATCAACCAATATTGTATTTAATATTATTTTTATTATATTATCGCTGATATGTATTTTACCCGTAGTTTTTGTATTTATGATTTCTATTACATCAGAGAGTTCGCTGGCAAGATATGGGTACCAGTTTATACCCAGGGAATTCTCGGCGGCATCTTACCTCTTCCTATGGGGTGAGATTGAAACCATAATAAAAGCATTGGGCATATCGGTATTTGTAACGATAGTTGGTACCCTTCTGGGTGTCATACTGACAACGCTCCTGGGATATGTTCTTTCCAGAAGTAATTACAAGCTCAACGGGTTTTTAACCTACATGGTTTTCATACCTATGATATTCAACGGTGGTATGCTTTCCTCATACGTAATTAATACAAACCTGTTAGGCTTTAAGAATTCAATCTGGGCATTGATCCTTCCGCTTTTGGTTTCGTCCTTTAATGTTGTTATATGTAAGACATTTTTTAAATCAACGATTCCGGATTCCATTATTGAATCAGCTAAAATTGACGGAGCCACACAGCTAAATATTTTTGCCAGAATTGTAGTTCCTATATCCAAACCTGTTTTTGCAACCATCGGTTTATTCCTTTGTTTTGGTTTTTGGAATGATTGGTTCCAGTCATCCTTATATATAAACGATGCCAATCTGATCTCCTTACAGGCAATGCTAAATAATATCCAAAGAAATGTACAGTATCTGGCGAACAACCCTTCTGCCGGACTGTCCCTGCAGCAATATAAGAATTTAATGCCTCAGGAAGGGGCAAGAATGGCTATCGCCGTTGTAATTATTGCACCGATCGCATGTGCATATCCGTTCTTTCAAAAATATTTTATTTCCGGTCTTACAATCGGAGCAGTAAAAGGTTGATATAATATTCCTGCGGAAATGACGTAACCATACGAACCGTAAGGAAATTTATATAGAGGTAATACCAAAATTTATTTTGGTATAGCAAAAAGAAAAATATAGGAGGACTTGCTATGAAATTAAGAAAAATTGTGGCATTATTGATGGTATTTGCAATGATGTCGGTCGCTTTCGTTGGCTGTTCTAAAGCGGGGGATGACAAAACAAAAGGCAACACAGGCAGCGAAACATCAACAGAAACTACTACCGGTGATGGACAGAATACCGCATCAAACGGTGAAGTTGTAACTTTGAAATGGATTATGGTTGGTAACGGTATGCCTACAAATTATGACGCATGGTTAGCTAATATTAATCCTTATTTAGCAGAAAAAATAGGCGTTAACATTGACGTGGAAGTAGTTCCCTGGAGTGACTGGGATACAAGAAGAAGTGTAATCGTTAACTCCGGCGAGAATTTTGATATTTTATTTACCGACGGCGGAAAATACACCAGCGAAGTAAGCCTTGGCGCATTTGCAGATATTACGGATATTGTTAAGAATTCTGCTTCTGATTTATATTCTTATATTCCGGCAGATTACTGGGATGCTGTTTCCGTAAACGGTAAAATTTATTCCGTACCGACTTATAAAGACAGTTCCTCTACACAGTATTTTGTATGGGACAAAGCAATTGCTGATAAATATAAAGTTGATTATGAAAAAGAAAATCCTACTTTGGCTTCTTTAACTGATACTTTTAAGGCAATGAAAGAAGGCGAAGGAACAACTCCGGTAATCACAGATAAGGCTGGTTTTGAAGTTGTTACCAGTGTATATGACCAGATGGGTGCAGGTTTAGTACCTTTGGGTGTAAGATATGACGATCAGTCCCGTAAAGTTGTAAATGTACTGGAACAGGAAGACATTTTAAGCCAGTTGGATACGGTTCATCAGTGGTATAAAGACGGTATCATCAATGCAGATGCTCCTGCAGTTGGTGAAGCTCCCAGTTACAGAATGTTCTATGTCGCTCAGGGGTGGTCCAGTGCAGCTAAAACTACCTGGGGTCCTAACATGGGTGTTGAAGCGGTAGCTCAGAAATTTATTGATACAATCGTTTCCAACAATACAGTTCGCGGTTCCTTAAACGGTGTTTCCGCAAGCAGCAAGAATCCTGAAAAGTGTCTGCAGTTCTTACAGTTACTTAATTTAGATTCCAAAGTAAGAGATGCTTTCTACTATGGTCTTGAAGGTGAAAACTTTAACTACAATGCAAACAATGAAATCGAAAAGATTAACAATGACTGGACTATGGCCGGTTATACACAGGGAACATTCTTTACCGTTTCTAAACTTGCTGATGATGAAATTAATCAGTGGGATGAAGTTAAAGAATTAAATGCTAACGCAAATCCTTCCGTATTATTAGGATTCAATCTTGATACAAGTAAAATCGAAACAGAACTTGCCAATTGCCGTTCCGTATATGAAAAATATAAGAGCGAGTTAATGACAGGTGCAAAAGAACCAAGAGAGTTAGTTAAAGCAATCAGTGCTGAACTTGATGCAGCCGGTTTCCAGACTATTGTTAAAGAAGCTCAGTCACAGATTGATGCTTATGCACAACAATAAATATTAACAGGCCGCCTGCTTAGGCAGGCGGCGTTTTTACGTTTAAAATTAACAATGCAGCAAAAGGAGGTTTATTCGCATGAGTAAAATAATTGGCAGTTCCCTGCCTGGTATCCCCTGGGTAGATAAACCTGAAAATTACAAAATGCCGGTATGGCGTTATCCTGAGAATCCGATTATCGGAAGAGACGCGATTGAAAGCTCAAACAGTGTTTTTAACAGCGCCGTGGTACCTTTTAAAGACGGGTATGCCGGTGTATTCCGCTGCGACAGTAAATCTGTCAGCATGGATATATTTCCGGGGTTTAGTAAAGACGGTATCCATTGGGAGATCAATGAAAAACCCGTAACCTTTGAAGGAGAAGATGAAGAAATCACAAAAAGGGAATATCGTTATGATCCACGAGTATGCTTTGTGGAAGACCGTTATTATGTAACCTGGTGTAACGGTTACCATGGACCTACCATCGGTATGGGCTATACCTTTGATTTTAAAACCTTCTACCAATTAGAAAATGCTTTTCTTCCATACAACCGCAACGGTGTATTGTTTCCTCGTAAGATTGACGGATATTATGGATTATTAAGCCGTCCCAGCGATACGGGCCATACTCCTTTCGGAGATATTTTCTACAGCCGAAGCAAGGATATGGAATATTGGGGCCACCACCGTCATGTAATGGATCCCGTAAAAGGTGATGCATCCGCATGGCAGTCAACCAAGATTGGACCCGGTCCGGTACCCATTGAAACCGATGAGGGATGGCTCCTCATTTACCACGGCGTAATCAACACCTGCAACGGCTTCGTATATCGTGTAGGCTGTGCACTTTTAGATCTTGACGAACCCTGGAAAGTAAAAATGCGATCCAAATATTATATCCTGGCACCTCATGAATATTATGAATGTGTCGGAGATGTTCCCAACGTAGTATTTCCCTGTGCGGCGCTGGCTGATGCGGATACCGGCCGTATTGCCCTGTATTACGGCTGTGCGGACACGGTTACCGGTCTGGCCTTTACTACCGTTGATGATTTAATGGAATACATGAAAAAAAATCCTTTATAATATTCTTATCAGGAGCTGTTATCAGTCTTCTGTTAAATGGCTGATAACAGGAATAAGTTTTTATTCCTGTTATTTGCCTTATGGGCGGTAAAAAATTGTTATGTTTTATTTCTGGGGCTGTTTTTTTTAGAAGTGGGAACAAAAGAGAAATAGGTACGAAAGAAATAGGAACAAAAGAAAAGTAACAAAAGAAATAGTAACAAAAGAATAGGTAAGAAAGAAATAGGAATGATAGAAATAGACCAGGGTGCAGAGGCACAGAAGGGAGTTTGAATGGATTTCTTAGATAAAAGAATTAACGGAATTTGTAATGAATTAAATAAACTGTCCGTTGTTCAAAAGGTAGGGGTAGAAAATTGGACCTTTAAAAAAGGAAACTATATTCATCCGGAGGATGTGGATGCCTCCAAGGAAGCCTGGCAGGATTTTGACAGCAGGACCATGCACTGGTATGGACCGGATGAACATTACTGGTTCCGGACAGATTTTACCGTACCGGAAAAGCTTAACAAAAAGTCCATGTGGTTAAACGTAAAAACACAGATTGAAGAATGGGATGACGGTAAAAATCCGCAATTTCTTTTGTTCGTAAACGGTGTGGCAACCCAGGGAATTGATATGAACCACAGAAGGGTATTCTTAACGGAGTCTGCTGCAGCCGGCGAGACGTACCGCCTGGAGTTGCAGTCCTACACAGGTATTCTTCATACCGAGTTTAATCTTATTGTAGAAATGCTGGAAATCGATCCGAAAATTGAGAAATTATATTATGATATAAAAGTACCTCTAAGTGCCTTTACACGTATGGAGAAAGATGATAAGGCCAGAAGGGATCTTGAAAATGTATTAAATAACTGTATCAATAAATTGGATTTAAGAACACCCTATTCTGAAAACTTTTACAATACTTTGGCGGAAGCGGACAGATATTTAGATAAAGCACTTTATGAAGATATGGCCGGATATGAGGACATTATTGCCACTTGTATCGGACATACCCATATTGATGTGGCCTGGTGGTGGACGGTGGAACAGACCCGCGAAAAAGTAGGCCGCAGTTTTGCAACGGTATTAAAATTGATGGAGGAATACCCGAATTACCGGTTTATGTCCAGCCAGCCCCAATTATATTATTTTCTTAAGGAAAGATATCCCGAATTATATGCCAGGTTAAAAGAAAAGGTAAAAGAAGGCCGCTGGGAACCGGAAGGCGGCATGTGGGTGGAAGCTGACTGTAACCTGACCTCCGGGGAATCACTGGTCCGACAGTTTATGCACGGTAAAAAGTTCTTTAAAGAAGAATTCGGCATCGACAACAAGATATTATGGCTGCCGGATGTATTCGGCTATTCCGGTGCCTTGCCCCAGATTATGAAAAAAAGCGGAATCGACTATTTTATGACCACGAAACTAGCCTGGAACCAGTTTAACAAGATTCCCAATGATACACTTCTCTGGAAAGGTATTGACGGAACCGAGATCTTTACCCACCTCATAACTACCCTTGGTGTGGGACAGGATAGCAGTGAATTCTTTACCACCTATAACGGCATGCTACATCCTGATTCCATTATGGGAGGCTGGATTCGTTACCAGAACAAAGAGATTAACAATGATATATTGATTTCTTACGGATATGGTGACGGCGGCGGCGGACCTACCAGGGAAATGTTAGAAACCTCTGTCCGTATGGAAAAGGGAGTGCGCGGAATACCTAAAGTCCGTCAGGAATTTGCGGGAACATACTTTAAAGAGCTTTATGACAGGGTAAGAGACAATAACAGGCTTGCCGTATGGGAAGGGGAATTTTATTTTGAGTACCATAGAGGTACCTATACTTCCATGGCAAGAAATAAACGCTCCAACCGTAAAAGCGAGTTAAAGCTTATGGATCTGGAACTGTTGTCCGTACTGGCGGCAGACAAGGCAGAATATCCGGCTATAGAACTGGATTCCATATGGAAGACGGTACTAATCAATCAGTTCCATGATATCCTGCCCGGCTCTTCCATTCATGAAGTTTATGAAGTAACTAGAAAAGAGTATGCCTGGCTGGAAGAAAAGATAGCTGAATTGACAAAAGAACGTCTGGATGCATTGACAGAAGCAGGAGATGGAATTACAATTTATAATACATTAGGTTTTGAACGTAATGATGTGATCAGCCTGGGCGAATGCTCTGCGAAAGCTTTAACAGACGGTGCGGGCAATTATTATCCCGTACAGCAGACCGGTACCGGCGCGGTGGCTTATGTCTCCGGACTTCCCTCCAAGGGCAGTAAAACTTTCGCTTTTGCCGGGAAGGAGGCAGAGACTGCCTTTGATTTAAACGGTTTCGTACTGGAAACTCCCTTCTATCAGATTGTCATAAATGAGCAGGGACTGTTTACTTCCATCTATGATAAGGAAAATGACAGAGAAGTATTAAAAGACGGTGAATACGGTAATCTGCTGCGTATGTACGAAGATAAGCCGATATACTATGATAACTGGGATATCGATATTTATTATACGGAAAAGTACTGGGATGCTACGGAGCTTACCCGTTTGGAATGGACGGAAATTGGTTCGGTTCGGGCCACACTTGAAATTGACCGTAAGATCAGCAGCTCTGTTATCCGCCAGAAAATTTATTTCTATGCCGGCAGCAGAAGAATTGAATTCGATACTTATGTGGACTGGAAGGAACACCAGCATTTATTAAAAGTGCATTTTCCGGTGGATATCCATTCCGATGAAGCGACCTTTGATATTCAGTTTGGTAATGTAACCAGAAAGGTTCATGCGAATACCAGCTGGGATAAAGCCAGATTTGAAAGCTGCGGACAGAAATGGATGGATTTATCCGAAGGACACTACGGTGTCAGCTTATTAAATGACTGTAAGTACGGTCATTCTGTAAAAGACGGCAATATGGCAATTACCCTGATTAAATCCGGAATCGAACCCAATCCGGTAACCGACCAGGAAGAGCACTACTTTACCTATGCCCTCTATCCCCATGCAGGGACCTGGAGAAGCGGCGGTACGGTGAAAGAGGCTTATAAGCTGAACCAGCCGGCTCTCTCGGTAAACGGCGGAGTTCCCGGGACACAAAATTCTTTTGTATCAGTGGATAAAGACAATGTGATACTGGAAACAGTTAAAAGAGCGGAAGACGGTGAGGGAGTAATACTGCGTATGTATGAGTGTGAAAATGCCCTGACCAAAGCTTTCATTAAGTTAGGAGCAGCTCCTGTAAGTGCTGTCTATGAGTGCAATCTTTTAGAAGAAAAGCTCTGCGACATACCGGTAACCGGCGAAGGCTTTAAGATAAGCATTAAACCGTACGAAATCAAGACCTACAGGGTTATCTTTAAGTAATAACAGAGCAGTTTTCAGGCGGGCTGGAGACGGTCGTTTAAGAAGCCATTCGAAGGAATACACGCTTCTTAATCAGCAGCCGGATAATAGTGCCTGAAAGCTGCTTTTCTTAAAAGCGGAAGAAAGTACTGCAGTGAATGTAAAATTTCATTATACGAAATGATTATAAGGAGCCGACCGGGGCTTACTATTGGAGGTACGAAAAGATGCACAGGAACGAAGAAAATACATCTAAATTATATCAGGACAGCACTCGTTCTGCTTTTGAACGGGCAGAGGACTTATTGTCCAGAATGACGGTGAAGGAAAAAGTCGGTCAGTTAAACCAGAGACTGTATGGGTTTTCCGCATATAAACGTAGGGAAGACCAAATTGAACTAACGCAGGAGTTTAAAGAGGAAGTAGAAAAATGCGGCGGCCTTGGTGTCCTGTATGGTTTATACCGGGCTGATCCCTGGTCGGGAAAGGATTTTACAACGGGACTAACAGGAGTTTTGGCGCCTAAGGCATATAACCAGGTACAAAAATATGTTATGGAGCATTCCAGATTAGGTATCCCCATGATGTTAAGTACGGAATGTCCTCACGGACACCAGGCTTTGTCCGGGTACTTACTGCCGGTAAATTTAAGTGTTGGTGCT
Organism: Bacillota bacterium; assembly: GCA_023443925.1. Next base: position 23,512 of record JAEZSL010000322.1, read on the forward strand.
TCTTTTCATCCAAAGCTTCTGAAAAAAGCTTACCAGGTCTGCGGAAAACAGTTAAAAGAAATGGGGGTTCATATGGCCTTGATTTCCGTACTGGATGTTTTAAGAGATCCCAGATGGGGGAGAAGTGAAGAATGTTACGGGGAAGATCCTTATCTTTCTTCTGAGCTTGCGAAAGCTGCGGTTGAGGGAATACAGGATAACAAAATTGCAGCGGTTGCCAAGCATTTTTGTGCCCAGGGAGAAGGTACCGGAGGAATCAATGCCAGTGCCGCCCGCATTGGCGAAAGGGAACTAAGAGAAATACATCTTCCGGCCGCAAAGGCCTGTGCAGAGGCAGGAGCTATGGGAGTTATGGCGGCTTACAATGAAATAGACGGCATACCCTGCCATGGCAATAAGAAACTTTTAACCGGAATTCTCCGTGAAGAGATGCAGTTTAAGGGTGTCATTATGGCAGATGGCGTGGCAGTGGACCGGTTGGATGTTATGACCGGTGATAATGTATTATCCGGTGCCTTGGCACTTAAATCCGGTGTCGATATCAGTCTGTGGGATGAAGGTTTCTCAAAACTGGAGGAAGCATTTGAAAAAGGCATGATTTCCATGGAGGATCTGGACCAGGCAGTACTGCGTGTACTGGCGCTTAAGTTTGAACTTGGTTTGTTTGAAAATCCCTATATAGAAGAATCGGATTCCTGGATGGAGTATAATACAAAGAACTATCCGGAAGCCCTTGAACTGGCCAGGGAATCCGTGGTTTTACTGAAAAATAAGAACCGGATACTTCCGCTGAATCCAGCAAAGCTTAAAAAAATTGCAGTAATCGGACCAAATGCGGATGAGATATATAACCAGTTAGGTGACTATACACCACCTATTCATAATAAAGACGGGATAACCGTTTTAAAAGGAATCAGGGATTTCGTGGATCATAACAAAGCATCGGCGGAGATAAAATACCATAAAGGCTGCGGCTTATTTGGCGGAACAATAGAAGAGATTCAGGAAGCGGCAAAGCTGGCGGAAGAATGCGACTGTACAGTTCTGGTACTTGGAGGTTCCTCCAGCCGCTTTGGCCAGGTGGAGTTTGATTCCAATGGGGCGGCCATAACTAACGGGCCGGTTACTATGGACTGCGGCGAAGGTGTAGACAGCGTAGATCTTAAGTTACCGGGACTGCAGAAAGAATTGGCAGAAGCTATATTTAAAACCGGACGCCCGGTTATTACGGTGCTGATTCAGGGTAGGCCTTATTCGGTTGCGGAGATTGCACAACATTCGGATGGATTACTGAGTGCCTTTTATCCCGGTGTATCGGGAGGCCAGGCCATCGCAGAAATCCTGTTTGGAGAGATAAATCCCTCCGGTCATCTGCCGGTTTCCCTTCCCAGACACCCTTCCCAGATACCGGTATATTATAATTTTAAGAGTTCTTATGCTGCTATGAACTACTATAATGTCGATAAAACACCATTGTATTCTTTTGGATATGGATTAAGCTATACGGATTTTGATTATACGGAGGTTTCCCTGGAATATTCGGCTTATAATTCAAGCCAAGTTAAGGAGGGGATTTGTCTGGAAAATAAGGCTGATGCAAAAGTAAATTCAAGTAAAATAAGCACCCATGTCTTAATGGACGGTGAGATACGGATAAACTTTAAAATCACAAATCAGGGAAATCATGACGGCTATGCTGTTCCGCAGCTTTATATAAAGGATGTCCAGTCCGGTACCATCCGCAGAGTAAAGGAATTAAAAGCGTTCGAGAAAGTATGGGTACCAAGTGGTGAAGCAAAACCCTGCTCCTTAACCTTAAATATGGAGAAACTGTCCGTATGGAACGAAAATATGGAGTTCACCGTTGAACCGGGCGAATTCGTTTTAATGCTTTCTGACGGCTCCAGAGATTTGTGGACAGGGCATTTATATCTGGAATAAACGGCGAATCACATTTCCAGCCTGTTCCTGCATAAATTGATATGTAAACGGATGATCCGGGAAACATAAGTTTAAAGCTTATGCTTCTCGGATTATTTTTTGATTTATAGAATTGGGTGCCTTGACGGGCAGGAGGAATCCTTCGCAGAAAGGAGATATAGTGCTGTGTAATCCCTCAAGATATGTGGTGTCATAGAAAAATAACGCCTAGTCTCCATAGTGAAATTACTGCATATAATATGGACGTTAGTATAAAAGCAGCACATCAACTTTCATTATGATTCAAACGGTGTATGATAAAGGTTTAATATCGTATGATGATCATTTAGAAGTGAATACTTAAGGTAGGTTTTTAATTATTTTAAAATTATTTCAAAATGGTATTGACATTAATATAAATATAGTGTACTATCTAACTAGATCACTGGTAATGAGGTACTGGTTGAAATCGTTATCCAAAGTACAATGTGATAAAAATAAATATTTATTAATCCCAATAAATAAGAAAGGAGGCAGTGAATGGAGTTCGACAATAACATACCAATCTACTTACAGGTAATTAATGCAATTAAAAGAGATATGGTCAACGGTGTCATTTCTTTGGGTGAGAAACTTCCCTCCGGAAGGGATCTGGCTTTTAAGTATAAAATCAATCCCAATACAGCTAACCGAATCTATAAGGAAATGGAAGCAGAGGATGTCTGCTTTACAAAAAGAGGTCTTGGTACCTATGTAACGGAGGATGTGGATAAATTGAAAAAGATAAGAGAAGAGATGGCTGGAACCCTTCTGGATAATTTTATCGAAGGAATGAAACAGCTTGGTTTTACAAAAGAGGAGTTAATACAGTTACTGGAGCAGAGATTTGATATAGATCAGAAGAGTTAAAAACATAGAAACTTACAGCGGTAAGACTGCTTGATACCACAAAAGTAATTACCTGCTGTTATCATAAAAATTATAATAGGAGTGTGGAATATGTTAGTACAATGCAAAGATCTTGTAAAAAAATACATGAACAAAACGGCAGTTGACGGAATCACCCTGGATTTGGAGGAAGGTAAAATCTATGCGCTGCTGGGACCCAACGGGAGCGGTAAAACTACCCTTATGAAAATTATCGCAGGTCTGGTAAAACCTACCTACGGAATTGTTTTATATAAGGGAAACCCCATTGGTGTGGAATCTAAGAAAAAAGTTGCTTATATGTCTACGGAGCCGTTTTTCTATAATTATATGACGGTAGAGGATGTGGGCAAATATTATAAAGATTTCTTCGAAGATTTTGACAGCAGACGTTATGAAGAATTAATCGGCAGAATGGAACTGGGAATGAAAGACAAAGCGAAAAACTTATCCTCCGGTTTGGCAGCCAAACTAAAAATCGCAGCTACTCTTGCCAGAAAGGCAGAACTTTACATGCTGGATGAACCATTAAACGGTATTGATATTATAGCCAGGGAAAGAATCCTGACTACCATACTGGAAGTTGCCAGGGAAGATGCAACAATACTGTTATCCAGCCATCTGGTAGATGAATTGGAAAAAATTATTGACAGTGCAGTTTTTATTAAAAGCGGTTCGGTTGTTTTAAATGGAGAGGCAGAAGAACTTCGGTCATCCCATGGTAAATCAATTGTTGAATTATATAAAGAAATCTACGCATAACAGGGGAGATGTAGGTTGAAAAAACGAAAAGCTGTTTTTTCAACTACTGATTATCGAATATTTAATCGAAGATTAAATATTCAGGAAAGAGGTTAAAATGTTTAAATTAATCAAATATGAATTCCGTAAACAAGCGTTTTCAAAACTTGTCATATTAGCTTTAGTCGGATTGCTGCAACTGGTATTCTTTTATGGAGTAATAGCCAGTAACGAAGATGTCATTGCCATGACTATGTCATTGCTGGCTCTTTTCAGCATGGGTGCATTGTTTTTTCTGGCATTTGAATCAATTCTTACGTATTCCAATGATTTAAAGCAGAAAAGTAGTTATATGTTGTTTTTAACACCAAATACCAGTTACAGCATCGTTGGTGCCAAAGTATTGACAGCCGGAATACAGATTATATTGGCTGGTATTGCATTTTTTGCCGTATTTGTATTAGATGGCGGTATTTTGATCGCCAAGTATGACGTATTGGCCCAGGTCAAAAAGTTGTTGATTCAATTCATGGATCAGTTCTTTCAGCTGCATATTGATATATCAGATACTATTTCTGTGTTGACAGTCATCATCATGAATTGGATTAATACCATAACCTTAGCCTTTTTCTCTATCACTTTAAGTACTACGTTTTTGGCTGATAAAAAGTATAAAGGTGTAGTCAGCTTCCTGATTTTTATAGCTTTAAACATAGTAATCAGCAAAATTACAAATTTAATTGTAGGTGACAGCGGAATTACTTTTAACAGTATCAGTACTACTTTATTCACTGCAAGTGCCATTACCTTGTTCTTTACGGTATTAACATACATTGGAACAGCCTGGATGCTTGAGAAAAAGGTAAGTGTATAAAGAAATAGATTTAGAAATCGTGAAGATTGACGGCAGTAATAGAATCAACAATATAGACAAAATATTTGAACGAAAATAAAAAGTGCAAACCATCTGAATTCTTCTAAGAGTATTAGGTGGTTTGCTTTTTTATTTGGTTTTCATTGATATGTCAATTTTAGTTTTAAATTTTATATTACCCATTCCGTGAGGTTATAATTTCTGTTGCACTGAGGTTATAATTTCTATTGCACTGAGGTTATAATTTCTATTTCACTGAGGTTTTAATTTCCTTTTCACTAATGTTTTAATTCCCTTTCTCTGACTTGTTGAATTGTTTTGAATTGTAGGATATAATTATAGTTCGGGCCGGGCAATCTGTCTGGTAAATGCTTTCGGAACATCACCTAATATGGAGGGCATATGATTTCATTAATAGCTGCAGTTTCAAAAAATAATGTCATAGGAAATAAAGGTTTAATACCCTGGCATATTAAAGGGGAGCAGAAACGGTTTAAAGAACTGACTACCGGACGAACAATTATTATGGGACGGAAGTCCTTTGAGGAAATAGGAAAGCCCCTTCCAAACCGTAAGACGGTACTTATCTCCTCAACTAAGCGAATTGAAGCAAAGAACTGCATAACAGCAGCATCTCTTAAAGAAGCTCTTAAAGCGGCAGAAGGGGAGGATGAAATATTTATTGCAGGAGGCGGAAGAGTCTATGAAGAAGCGATGCTCTACGCGGACAAGATTTATCTTACGGTGATTGATCTGGTAACAGAGGGGGATACCTTCTTTCCTGACTTTGATAAATCGGTATTTGCCAAGGTTTACGAAGAAAGAATAGAAGGTGAAATACCTTATACCTATTATACTTATGAAAGAATTAAGCAGCGATAATATTAACCGGTAAAGCACGAAAGTATTTGGTTGACTGCGGTTCTAACAATAGAATAAGGATTGACAAATAGGATATAGACTCGTATTATAAAAAACGAAACGAATTATCATTAAAAAACGAAACCAACAGGAAGTTTTTTATTGATATAATAAATAGTAACAGCAATGATTGCCGGCTTCATATGCAAACCGGTTAATATAAATTTTAAATGGGAATTTCAGTTCTATGATTTAACAATTGGTATGGTAAAGCATAAATCATTGATACTGATAACAGATGTGACAGAAAGGCGCAGGTGTAATAATGGTTTATTTGGATTATGCGGCGAATACACCCGTAGAGAAAGAAGTGCTGGATACTTTTTATGAAGTATCGTTAGAATATATTGGTAACCCTAATTCACCCCACAGTCTGGGTGATAAGGCCAGAGTCAGAATGGAACAGTCTACGAAACGGATCGCAGATCTTCTGGGAGCTAAAGTAAATGAGGTAATATATACTTCCGGTGCCAGTGAGTCCAACAATATGGCCATTAAGGGTATTGTAAACAAATATAAGAGATATGGAAAGCATATCATTACCTCTTATCTGGAACATGCCTCTGTTACAGGCCCAATTACTGCACTGCAAAATGACGGCTGTGAAGTGGATTTCGTAAATCTGACAGAGGACGGACAGATAGATCTGAATCATTTAAAGGAATTAATCCGTGAGGATACCATACTGGTTTCAGTATGTTATGTGGACAGTGAAGTGGGGACCATTCAGCCCATTGATGAAATATTGAAAATCGTTAAAACGAAAGCCCATTGTTTTATGCATGTGGATGCTACTCAGGCCGTTGGGAAAATACCGGTGGATTTTAGCGGAGTGGATCTCATGACCTTTTCGGGACACAAGTTTTATGGTATTAACGGCTGCGGAGTCTTATTAAAGAAAGAATCCATTATGCTGGAACCTTTAATCCACGGCGGAATCAGTACGACGTCCTTTCGCAGCGGTACACCTGCTCTTAGTCTGGCAGTATCCATAGAAAAGGCTCTAACCTTGTCGGTAAAGGATTTAAGCGGGCGTTATGAACATGTAAAAGCTCTGAATTTAAAGCTTCGTGAAAAACTTCAGGCATATAGTGCGATAAAAATTAATACTCCCCTGGAAAGTTCTCCTTATATTTTGAATCTCAGCATTAAAGGAGTTAACACCAACCAGCTTCAGAACAAACTAAATGAGATAGAGATTTATGTTGCCACCAAATCCGCCTGCTGTGCACCTAATACGGTTTCAAGACCGGTATATGCAATGACAAAGGACCGTAAGCTGGCGCTGTCCACGCTGCGTATTAGTTTAAGCCATCTGACCACGGAGGAGGAGCTGGAAAGCTTTCTGGATGGCTTAAAAAAAACAATGGTTCAATAATGAACCAGATGGACATACGGGAATTATCACTGGAGGTTCAAGGTTAACCCGTAAGGTATATTTTATACAAGATAGGAGAAATCATGGAAAATCATATAGATGTGGAAAGAAGTATTATCAAAAGATTCCGAAAGGAAATCTGGAGAAAATTCATTACTGGGGTGAAAGATTACCAGCTTATCAACGAAGGCGACAAGATTGCGGTCTGTATTTCAGGAGGCAAAGATTCCATGCTTTTAGCCAAATGTATGCAGGAACTGCAAAAACACGGCAAGTTTCATTTTGAACTGGTATTTTTGGTTATGAATCCTGGCTATAATGATTATAACAGACAGGTAATTATAGATAACGCGGAATATTTAAATATTCCCATTCACATGTTTGAAACGGATATTTTTGATATTGTGGCAACGGTGGAAGAATCGCCCTGTTACCTCTGTGCCAGGATGCGGAGAGGATATCTCTATAAGCATGCACAGGAACTGGGATGTAATAAGATCGCTTTAGGCCACCATTTTGATGATGTTATCGAAACGGTATTGATGAGTATGCTTTACAGCGGCCAGATAAAGGGTATGATGCCAAAACTCCACAGTACAAACTATGAAGGAATGGAATTGATACGGCCTTTATACATGGTTAAAGAAGCGGATATTCTTGCCTGGAAAAAATATAACAATCTGCAGTTTATACAGTGCGCCTGCCGTTTTACGGAAAACTGCATGTTAGGAGATAACGGCGGCGGTTCCAAACGAAGTGAAATGAAGGAATTAATAAAGAAATTCCGGCAGACAAGCTCTATTATAGATATGAATATATTCCGAAGCATCCATAATGTTAACCTGGATACTATGATCGGTTATCAGAAAAATAAGATTCCTCACAGTTTTCTGGAGGAATACGATGACATTGATTCAATTCCGGTAAGTGATGACAGGGAATAAATAGACAGGGAATAAATAGACAGGGAATAAATGGACAGGGAATAAATAGACAAACTGCCATAGTTAAAATGATAAAAATGTCCGAAAAAGACAAACGGATATGAAATAGGAGAACCCATGACGAAACAGGATTTTAATTTTTATCTGCCGGAAGAACTCATAGCACAGGACCCGCTGGAAGACCGCTCCAGTTCCAGGCTATTAGTTCTAAATAAGGAAACCGGTGAAACACAGCATAAAGTTTTTAAGGATATCATAGATTACTTACAGCCCGGAGACTGTCTGGTTATTAATAATACCAAGGTAATTCCTGCCAGGCTTATAGGGGAAAAGGAAGGTACCGGTGCCAAGGTAGAGATACTGCTTTTAAAAAGACAGGAGAACGATATCTGGGAAGCACTGGTTAAACCTGGTAAGAAAGCAAAAATAGGTACAAAGATACTATTTGGAGGCGGAATACTAACGGGAGAAATCGTAAAGATTGTAGAAGAAGGCAACCGGCTGGTAAAGTTTCAGTATGAGGGGATATTTGAAGAAATCCTGGATCAGTTGGGACAAATGCCGCTACCGCCTTACATTACCCACCAACTTGAAGATAAAAACCGTTATCAGACCGTATATGCTAAATATGAAGGATCTGCCGCGGCACCTACGGCTGGGCTTCATTTCACAAAGGATTTGCTGGAGCAGATAACTAAAAAGGGTATTGTAATCGCCAATGTGACGCTTCATGTGGGATTGGGGACTTTCCGGCCTGTAAAAGAGGAGAATATATTAGAACACCATATGCATTCGTAATTTTATCAGATTGAGGAGGGGGAGGCTGATAAAATCAACCAGGCTAAGAAAAACGGCGGAAGAATTATCTGTGTTGGCACCACCAGCTGCAGAACCGTAGAGTCGGCAGCGGATGACAACGGTTTTGTAAAGGCCGGCAGCGGAGATACGGAGATCTTTATTTACCCCGGATACCGCTTTAAGATACTGGATGCTTTAATTACAAACTTCCATCTGCCGGAATCCACGCTGATTATGCTGGTATCTGCATTAGCAGGCAGAGAGAATACGCTGAATGCATATGAAATCGCCGTTAAGGAACGCTACCGGTTCTTTAGCTTCGGAGATGCCATGTTCATAGCCAAATAATTTTAAATATCAATATGTATGAAAATTTTAGATCTAGATATTAACAAGGCTTTGGAGAGATTATCGGAGTAAACGTTTATTGTATATTAATTTACCGGTAAAATTATAACAGCAGTTTGACTTCGGAGAAACAGCCGCTTATATATAAACGGCTGTTTCTCCGTGAATACGTATTATGCCTGTGACTGGTATGCTATTGTTAAGGAAGCATCTGAAGCTGTTGTAGTTGATTTATAGGATATACGGGCATAATTTGCAAATTTATTAGGACCTAGTACCATGGTTTCTGAACCCGCTATAGTGAATTCAGTACTGTCATCTACCCAGAGAGTGCCGTCCGGACTTATCTGAACCTTTACCGTTGCTGAATTAGCAGAGGTATTATTAACAAAGAAGCTGAACTGCCGCTGAAGTGAAATATCTCTCTGCGTTGAACCTTCATATGCGTCATCGGTAGTTACATTTTCGCTTTGATTGGTAAAAGTCATTCCTACAGAAACCTGCAGTGCACCGTTTGAATCTGTTTTTAATATACGGTTAGTGGTTCCGTCATTGCCGTAAACAGCAACATTATCCTGTGCATTAGTCAGATTTCTTATATCAAAATCATCCGCACTAACTTCTACCGTTGTACCGATCTCTGTTGTAATGTACATTCGACCGTTTGAATCTAGTCTCAGCACCTTTGCCGATGTTCCATCATAACCATATTGTATTGACTTCAGGCTCTCGGGAGAATCCTGATATACAGCAATTCCTGACATTAAAACCATCTCCTATTTAAGTTTTATAGCGTTACATTAATAATATGAGGGTCAAAACGGTTTGTTTAAATTCTGTACTTTGCTATTGGTTATACAAAAGCATAGAAATGGAATGTTTTGATCACATTAACTATTGTATGAGTTATTTCGTTAATTTGTGACAAAATAACCTATAAAAATGATAAAAAATATTTGAAAACGTCTCCAGGAGGTATTATGAGTATTATTATAGCAGCAGCCAATATGGCCAGAGTGGTAGTAAAATGTGACGGACTGGTCCGAGATCCGGATAACGGAGAACTGCAGGATCAGGATTATGAGAGTATGGTAAATCTAAATGACAATTGTATAGTAGGCTATAACGGAAAAAAAGAGCATTGTGAAATGGTATTGAGTCAATATAAAAGGCTTGCAGCGGAAGCGGGAATTGATATTAATACCATAAAACCAACCACGGTAATATTTGATTTATGTGAACTTACGAAAGTCATGAACGATAACAATAGCAGCATATCATTTTTAACTGCGGGAAAAGAAGAGGGAAGGATTTTATTATTCGGCTTTTCAAGTACGGACGGCTACAGCATTAATAATTTTTCTCCGGAGGATCATAATAATATTAAATATATTACTTTGGGCAAGGATACTGCTCCTGGTGAAATGCAGTACGATAAATTTTACAGGCCGGACAAGCCTATGGAGCTTACTATGAATGCATACATAAGATATCTTTCCTCAAATGATACTGATATAAATGACAACATATTTACCAGGAAAATAAAGCTAAGGTGATATTAAAATAAAAAATCATCGGAATATCAGCTGTACAATAACTTTTTTAAATAAATTACATAAATATATATTAAATTTAAAAAAGAGGTAACAATGTGAGTAAACTCTTAGAAATACTGGAAGCCAACAACACGTATACAACAAAAGTTCTAACGGCAGGACAGCAGCAGCTGGCTCAAATTATTGAAGCGGAAGCCGCTTATAATGAAAGAGTAGCGAAAGCAGAAGCAGAACTGATCGACAACCTAAATCCCCTGAGTCCCATAGCTTTTACTTTGTATGGTCTTAGAGCAGGAAATGCATATCTTGATTTATCGAACAGGATTGATGAGGCAAATATAGAATTCAGGCTTTCTTACTCTCTTGCATTAATTCCATATTATAGCCGGATTGATGCAATTTTGGCCGATCCCTGATAGAAAACTTTAATAATACAGTTGCGGAAAGAGTCCGATGAACTAATTTTATCGGAGACAAAATATAAAAGGAAGTTACACAAATGTTTGCGAATCACGCAATTTGTGTAACTTCCTTGTTAGTTGGTATATTAATCTAAATAAGGGTAACTTTATTTTTTCAGAATTGAACCGGAATTATTGTATCAAACCTTTCAGATCCGAATAAAAATCGGGATATGAGATCTCCACGCATTCTGCACCAAGGATTTTAGTTTCTCCCGTGGCAGCAAGAGCAGCAATGGCAAAGGACATGGCAATCCGGTGGTCAGCTTTACTGTCTATAATCGCACCCTTTAGCGGATTACCGCCCTCTATAATCATTCCGTCTTCCGTAGAGGTGACCTTTGCCCCCATCAGAGATAGATTATGTACCATAACATCGATACGGTTAGATTCTTTTACTTTTAGTTCGGCAGCATCTTTGATCACGGTGGTGCCTTCTGCCAGACAAGCCATAATTGCTATAACGGGCAGTTCATCAATTAGTGTTGGAATTAAAGCGCCTCCGATCTCAATCCCTTTTAAATCACTGTGGCGGACCAGAATATCGGCAACCGCCTCGGAATCAGTGTTTCGAAGGTTTTCTATTCGGATATCGGCCCCCATCATACGGCAGACTTTGATAATTCCGTCTCTGGTCGGATTAATGCCGACATTTTTTATCAAGATCTCAGAATCCGGCAGGATCAGTCCGGCAGCAATAAAATAAGCAGCTGAGGATATATCACCCGGAACCGTAATTTTTTCACCGGTTAAGGCGGGTTCGGGCTTAATGGTTGCCGTGGTACCATGGGTATCAATGCTGGCCCCCAGTAATTTTAACATGATTTCCGTATGGTTTCTGGATACATAAGGCTCAGTAACTGAAGTCGGACTGTCAGCATATAAACCTGCCAGTAAAACAGCAGATTTTACCTGTGCCGATGCTACCGGCGACTCATAGGTCATACCCTTTATGAAGCCGCTTTGCCCCTGTATCAGCAAAGGCGCACAGTTATTGCCCTCCAGGCTTATCAGATCCGCCCCCATCTGGCGCAAGGGAGTGATAACTCTGCCCATAGGACGCTTTTTAATGGAATCATCCCCTGTTAAACGAGTGGAAAATGACTGTCCGCACAGAATACCGGAAATTAAACGCATGGTAGTACCGCTGTTGCCGACATCCAGGATTTCGGCGGGCTGCTTTAAACCATGGAGACCCTTACCATGAACCAGAACCTGATTGTGAGTTGGATCATTTACTATGTCAATACCCATACTGCGAAAGCAGCGTATCGTTGACAGACAGTCGGCGCCCTGTAGAAAATGGGTTATCTCCGTAGTTCCCTCTGCCAGTGCACCAAACATAACTGCCCGGTGTGATATGGATTTATCTCCCGGAACCGTAATTTCACCTTTTAATGCATTTACTTTCTGCAATACCATTGTCTGACTCCCATCTGCTGATATATATTCTTATAATGCTTAGGTTCACCCCATGGAGGAGCTTACTTTTTATATGAAAAGAGTATTAAAATGCAAAACATCTATCTTTCGTAAACAGTATAACGGTATTTCTTTAATAATTCAACTGCCAAAACAGAAGCTTCCTCCTCGTAAAACTCAATTCTGAGCACACCCTGCTCAAATTCCCGGTTATGGATGATGCCAATGTTTTTAATACTTATGCGGTTTGTACCCAATAAGGTGGCTATCGTTGCGATGGCGCCTGCTTCATCAATGATATCCAGGTAGATTTCGAATACTTTTTTCATTAATCCCATAGCCTTATTGGGTATGGAATCCCGGTAATCTCCTGCGGTATCAAAAAATTGGTACAGGTAATCCTCGTTTTTCTGCGCCAGAGCATTTTTTACTTCCTCCAGCCGGCTGATATATTGATCAAGGAAGTCGGATATACTGTCAGTATTAGTCAGACAGATATTCTGCCACATAACGGCAGAGGAGGAGGCAATGCGGGTTATATCCTTAAAGCCCCCGGCTGCCAGGGTGCGCATTTTTTCTTCCCTGTCATCGGAATCCTTAACCAGATTAACTAAACTGGAGGCAATGATATGTGGTACATGGCTGATGGCTGCGGTAATGTCATCGTGTTCCTTGGGATCAAGCACCATGGGGATGGCACCGATTTCATGAACAATTTCATAGAGATTGTTCAGCATTTCAACCGGAGTATCTTTGGTTGGAGTCAAGATATAATAAGCATTTTCCAGCAGCCGGCTGTAGGAATTCTGATAACCGGTTTTTTCGGAACCTGCCATGGGATGACCACCGATAAACTGCCGTGACAGCCCCAGTGTCTTGACGGCGGTATGTATATTGCCCTTTACACTTCCCACATCAGTTATGATACAGTCTGCCTTGACAATATCCTTTAGCTGGGTCAGGTAGGAAATATTAGATAGTACCGGTGCACACAGGAAAATTATATCACAGGAGGGGAAACCCTCAGACAAATCAGTGTAAATATGATCCAGAACCTTATCCTGGGCCGCCTCCATCAGACCGTTCCCGGGTTTGTCTTTGTTATAATTAAAAGCAATTAGTATGTTCCGGGGATTAATTTCTTTAAGTGCCCGGGCGATGGAGCCGCCGATTAAGCCAAAACCGATAAAACCGGCTGTTATATTCTTCATAGTTTATACCTCTTGTATATCAGAATTTTTTACCCATGATTGCTGCTAAGGGTCTGATTTCACCGCACAACACTTCCAGCTGAGGGAAAGTCAGAGACTGAGGGCCGTCGGAAAGGGCAGTGGCTGGATTGGGATGGGCTTCTATCATTAAACCGTCCGCACCGGCAGCTACGGCACTAAGGGCTAAGGGTTTTACATACTTTCTGACGCCGGTTGCGTGGCTGGGATCTACAATAATGGGCAGATGGCTTTTTTCTTTGATAACCGGTACGGCACTGATATCCAGTGTATTTCTGGTAGCTGTTTCAAAGGTACGGATGCCCCGTTCACACAGTACTACATTTGGATTGCCTTCCGCAATAATGTATTCGGCAGCATTCAGCCATTCATCGATGGTAGCTGATAAACCGCGTTTTAATAAGACGGGCAGGCCGGTTTTTCCAGCCTCTTTTAACAGGTAGAAGTTCTGCATGTTTCTTGCACCGATCTGCAGCATATCCACGTATTTTACAGCGGCTTCAATGGCTGCCAGGCTGGTAACTTCACATACAACGGAAAGTCCTGTTTCTTCTCTGGCTTCCTTCATAAATTTTAATCCTTCTTCCTCTAAGCCCTGGAAAGCATAAGGGGAAGTCCTGGGTTTGTAAGCCCCGCCCCGCAGTATCTGGGCACCGGCTTTTTTTATGGCATGGGCTGTTTCTAACAGCTGTTCCCTGCTTTCTACCGCGCATGGACCGGACATAATAACCAATTCCTTCCCGCCGATGGATACATTACCCACCTTGACTACAGACGGTTCAGGATGGAACTTTTTATTAGCCAGTTTATAAGATTCCGTTACCGGTACAATCTTATCCACATCTTCGGCAATCTCAAGATTCTGATCCTGTAGTTTTGACTTGTCGCCGACAACACCGATGATGGTTACCTCCTTACCGTCGGAGATATGTGCGGTTAAGCCATGTCCTTCAATTATATTTATTATGTTCTGGATGGATTCTTTTTTAGCATCTGGTTTCATTACTATTATCATATCGATACCTGGGACCTTTCTTTTGGAGTGCTGATTTACTCCTTTTGCACTATTTTACCTCTAAGGGTTTTTGATTATGTATTGACGTTAACTATTTTACATCATACTGCTACTTATGTCAATACTGTAAAACATTAAAGTGTAACAGTTTAAAGTGTAACGGTTTAAAGTATAAAACAAGTCGGGAAAAGTCAGTTAATGTAATATAATACAGAAATAAGTATAATAAGTAATTCGTTTTGAATATAATGTTGGGTATTTCAATTAAGGTCATAAATATATTTGTTAAACTGGTATAAAATAGTTGTAAAATCTGACAACTTTTAGTAAAATATAGACATGGGCAGGAAACACCCAATGATTCTCAGAAAACAGTTCCAGGATGTACAAAAATATTATAATGGAGGAAAAAAGGATGAATGTTTACACTTCAGAAAAGATTCGAAACGTAGTACTGTTAGGCCACGGTGGCTGTGGCAAGACCACCCTGGTCGAAGCCATGGCCTATACAACCGGAATTACAAAGCGTCAGGGTAAAATTGAAGAAGGTAATACCATCAGTGATTATGATAAGGAAGAAGTGAAACGTCTTTTTTCAATTAGCACCACAGTGGTACCTGTTATTTGGGAGGATACCAAGATTAATATTTTGGATACTCCGGGTTATTTTGATTTTGTGGGGGAAGCAGA
>JAEZSL010000343.1 GCA_023443925.1 Bacillota bacterium
TGCCCACGGACTTCCTTCAGATTCGTTCTCACGAACGACACCCTTGTCTTAGGCTATGCACTTTCCACTACTAGGATGTGCTAGGGACTTGAACCCATGAGATTGCGCCCATGCTGGGCGCACCTAAGAAAGGACCCGCAGATTTATTCTGCGGGTCCTTAATCATATTCACTATTTACTTCATCTTTTTCACATTATTTACTTCGTCTTTCTCACACTAACGCCCATGCTTTTTGGGCATAAATCGTGAAGAATAGCCTCTTTTGCTATTCTTCTAATGACTCGCATGTATCTCGCGAGGCAATTCACACTATTTAATTTGTATTTCTGACACTATTTACTTCGCCTTTCTCACACCATTTTCATCGATTTCATAGCCATCAATCTTCGTGCTACTGGCGAGAGAACCATTGGTATTGAAATAATACCATTTGCCATCAATCTCCCACCAGCCGGTGAGAACCTTTCCTTCTTTGTAGTACTGATACTGTCCCCCATCATCCAGCACCCAGCCCTGTGCGGTGGCGGGGTCAATAGTCAGCTTAATGAAGCGGTGCAGCATGGCAGCAAACTCTCCGCGGGTAGCATTAGCTTTCGGATTAAATTTATTATCTGTACCACCCATTATAATCCCGGTCTGCTGCATGGCTGTTACTGCTGTTTTGCATTCAGGTGCAATGCCGGAAGCATCTGTATAAGCAGCTTCCTTTCGAACTGCCGGCAGATTATATCCGGTGGTTTTTATAAAGTTTGCAAAAATTACGGCAATCTCCTCGCGGGTTACCTCTTTGTTAGGTGCAAACTGCCCGCTGCCCATACCTGAAAGGATGCCTTTACTATACGCCCATTGGATATACGGACGGTAAACACTGTTATCCTTCACGTCCGTAAAGCTGTTCGTTTTATAGAGACTTGTATCCACGCTGGCCAGTCTGCCAAGAACCGTTACCAGCCTACCTCGTGTAATAGCTGTATCGGGAGCAAAAGTAGTTTTGGTGATCCCGGTTATAAGGCCCCGGCCTGTGACATAATCAATCGCATCTTTTGCCCAGTGGCTGCCGGTATCAGTGAACCCGGTTGACAGAGCTTTATAACTAATACCATACACTGAGAAATGATTCGTATTAAAGATCAGGCTACTGCTGTTTGCGTCGTAGGCTGACCCAGGAACACGGGTAGTCCTGCCCTTGCTATCCACATAAACGATATGCAGGTAACCCACTGCTTCTTTTTTATCAGGTGTATAAGGGATGCTCACATAAACCTTTCCAGCTCCAAAATTTGTTACGTTTTTCGTACCATTTTCGTAACTTGCTTTAAAATCGTACACCGGTCGGCTGCCAATGGCCTTCTTCGCTTCTGTACCAAGCTTCGAAGCATTTATTTTGACTGCAGTAAGCTGGACATCCGCATTGGCCTGCCGGTTAATTTCCGTAACCGCCGCAAGGTTAATACCAAGAGTGATATCCGGCCGGTCAATGGCAAGTTCCACACCTGCGACCTTGTTGTTTATGATTTGCTGCTGGATTGTTTTCGGTAAATTTACTGTAACTGCGGATGCATCGTTGCCATCCGTTGAGACATTGATCACCACCGTGATTTCACCTGCATTCACACCCTTTTGGGTAGCTGCTGCCCTGGCGTTGGCAATGGCATCGGAAATGTTCCCGGCGGTAATACTGATATTAGCATTGCCCTTGCTGTCAACAACTGCATTACTCTTAACCTGACCGAAAACCGGTTCGGTGCTGGAAGAAACGGGAGACGTACCAGAACCATTACTTCCGGAATTTCCACTGCTTCCAGAATTTCCGCCGTTGCCGCCGCTTGAAGCTGCATTCACACTAATTGTAAAGTCCTGGGTAAAAGGTGTTGTAGCCGAAGCTCCGTTCTCTATGGCAGCAGTAACAATTATGGTTCCGGCGGCTCTTGCGGACAAGATATTGCCGTTTAGAGATGCTCCTGTCGTTCCTGCGTTCTTAATGCTCCATACGATGGTCTTATTGGTTGCATTGACAGGACTTACAGTACCCAACAAGGTTATATCTCTTCCTGCCGTAACGGTTGCAGCTACCCCGGTAATGCCCGTTACCGGTACGAAAGCTGCGGGTGCTTCATTTACCGTAATTGTAAAGTCCTGCGTATAGGGTGTGGCTGCCGAAGCCCCGTTCTCTACGGCGGCGGTAACAATTACGTTTCCGGCGGCTGTGGCAGACAAAATATTGCCGCTTAACGCTGCTCCTGTAGTACCGGCATCTTTAATACTCCAGGTAATCGTTTTGTTGGTTGCGTTAATGGGATTTACAGTACCGGTCAGGGTTATGTCTGTTCCGGCCGTAGCACTCACTGCTACTCCCGTAATGTCCGTTACCGCTACAAAAGCCGGAGGCGCATCATTTACCGTAATCGTAAAGTCCTGGGTGTAAGGGGTGGTGGCTGATGCACCATTGGCTATGGTAGCCGTTACGATCACTGTTCCGGCAGCTGTCGTGGACAGCGTGTTCCCCGTTCGGGTTGCTCCTGTGGTTCCCGGGCTTTTTATTGTCCAAACGATAGTCTTGTTGGTTGCGTTAGCGGGTATTACAGTTCCGGTTAAGTTTATATCGGTTCCTGTTGTAGCTGATGTGGCTACACCTGTAATATTCGTTACTGCTTTAAAGGCAGAAGGATCTACGTTTACCGTAATTGTAAAGTCCTGCGTATAAGGTGTATTAGCCGTAATACCGTTTTCTATAGTGGCCGTTACAATTATGGTTCCGGCCGACGTAGTGGAAAGCGTATTGCCATTAAGAACCGCACCTGTACTACCTGCATTTTTAATGCTCCATACAATAGAATTGTAGGTTGAATTAGAAGGCGTAACGGTTGCCGTTAAGACCAAGTCCGTCCCCTCTGTGGCTGTTACATCTATCCCGGAAATGTCGGTTACCGGTACGATTACCGGAATCAAATCCTGACCGGCTATAATATTCCCATTTGTATCATTAATTTGCGGATAATATCCTTCGGTATAAACCCACGGATTCTGCGTCAATGCAGCGGGGAAACCGGATTCCTCACACATTTGCAGCGGGGTTTTGGAAACGCCGTTTTCCCTATCCGAATCATCCCCAATAATATTTGGTGATGTTCCATTCTCCAGCACAATCATACTTGCAGCGGCTACATTGCCGGTAGCTGTGCTGCCTTCTATGTTTCCGCATACACGCCCTGCCGTATTACCGGTGACGCTGGAATTGAATGCAGCGCAATTTTGCAACGTTGCACCATTTCTAATATAACCTGCCAAGCCACCGGTATTCTGTCCTAGATTGTTTATATTGCCGGTTGCATAAGAGTTTTGCAGTGTTCCGGCATTCATACTGCCAACCAGACCTCCGACATTAAATGAACCGCTTACATCCGTAGTAGTATAACAATTGTTTATTGTTATTGCTAAAGACATACTACCCACTAAACCGCCGGCATTGTTCTGACCAGTGACGGAGCCGGTAACATAGCAATTTTGCGCTATACCATCCATATTCATAAAACCAACTAAACCGCCGACGTTTACGTTTGCATTGACATTTACTCCCACAAGTCCCAGATTTTCTATTGAACCATTGTATACGCTGCCAAATAATCCCTGGCAAATTCCACTTGGCCTGTTTATTGTCAATCCGGTTATGGTATGTCCCTTGCCATCAAAATGGCCTCTGAAAATATAGGTTCCGTCCTTTCCAATGGGCACCCAGCCTCCGTTTGATGTATACTCCGATAAGTCGATATCATTGGTTAACTCATAATACTTGGTGGTATACATGGTAGCCGAAGAATTGTTATTAATAAATTCCGACAGTTTTGCCAGCTGTTCTTTCGTTGCAATCTGATAAGGACTATCTTCCGTACCATCTCCGCCTGCAAATGGCCCATTATTTGGCGGTAAAGTAACGGTTACTTGTACCACGTGGGTTTTTACACTATCTGCACCCGGTGCACTCACTTCACAGTAATAATAATACGTTCCTGTTGATAAGTCATGGGGAATCGTAAATAGAGCATTGTTGGCTCCGGATACTGCCGTGCCATTGCTGTTGCTGTCATTCGAACTGGTGAACCATTGGTATGCAGCTACCGCATTTTCTGTTGCACTTGCCTCCACTGATATTGTTTCTGTAATAGCTCCTTTGGTAACGGTTATATCTTCCGGCTGAGTATTTATGGTAATAACAGGCTTGCTGCCTTGTCCCAGCCTTACCGTAGTCAGACTTCCCGAAACTGATTTTACAGAGATATTAAGATCTGACGGACTCCCTGATATTAAATTTACTGCCGGATTAACATTCCACATTTCTCCGGATACTGAGCTCAAACCTATTGTATTCACAGGTGTTGGATTACTTCCGATACCGTCCTGAAACTTCATATTGCCCATACCATTCATCATAATAGAAGAAAACGTATCTATTCCTTTGCTGTTGGGGGTAGAATAGCTGAAGACATCACCGCCGTAAGCCGTAACATCGCCTGAACTGTTATAGGTGAAATAAATAGATTTTATTCCATTACCACCGCTGCTTTGTGAACAGCTGCCGCCTTGTGCTGTCAAATTGCTGCTGTTAATCATCGTAATACGATTACCGCAATAGATACCGTGACCACCGTCACCGTTACCACTGCCGGTTCCGCCTCCGCCTCCGAAGGCCGTAATGGTTCCATACTCAAGCCTGATATCACCGGTACAATGAATACCATTTCCGCCATTGCCGTGTGCGCTGTCACCGCCCCGTGCCGTCAGATTGCTTTCACCGTTTACCGTAAAGCTTGAGCAATTGATACCGATACCGCCGTTACCGCTGCCAAAGAGTCCGGCATTACCGCCGCTGTTCTGCAGACTGGTACCGCCATTAAAGGTCAGACTGCCATTGGTGTCGATCGTTAGATCAGCACAGTTCACAGCTGTTACCCTTGTTCCGGCGGTTCCTTTAACATTTCCCCAAAAGTTTCCAAACCCGCTGATGGTAAGATCTCCTATCGCTTCGATTGCAGAGCTGTTGTTGCCAAGCTTAACTGAACCGGCAACCACCAGTTCAGCCGTATCGGTAAAGAGAATTGCCGGCTCCACTGCGCTCAAAGTTATATCTTCCAGCTTCAGCCTCATATTTTGCCCGCGGGCAATAATACGTATTTGAAGAGTGGCATCCTCACTGTAACTTGTAATTGTTAGATCGGAGATTGAGGCAGGTATATCTATAAGCGGATATTGGGATGCTGTCATCATAATTTTCAGTGTATCTCCATTTTTTACCGTACCGTCTCCCAACTTTGCCCCAAGACTACCCCAATGAATATTGTCTGCTGAATTAGCATCAAGGGACACAGTATAAGTACCGCCCTCAGGTGCTCCTCGAAGTGCCATCTTTGCATCCTGTACGGTAACAGTAATCTGCGGCACACTTACCCCGGCTGACAAGATATATTGTTCAGGCAGTACAGGAGTAAATACATAAACGCCTTCCAACTCTCCATTGAATTCCGGAACCGCATTCCATGCTACCGGAACCGTAAGGATATTCTCTTTCTGATTTATCTGCTCTTGAGCTACGGTATCAATTACAGAATTTTCTGTATTCACATTCCTATCATCGGCAGAAGCAGTAGAATTCTCGTCCGGTATTTCTATATCGTCCGTGTTACCTTCCGCTTTGGGAGTCTCTGCAGACTGGCTTATAGAGGGATCAGCGGATGATGTATTCTGTTGGTCCACAGCCGTTTCTGCCAGTACATCCGGCTGGTTTTCTATTGATTCTTCTGCTGGGATATCCATATCATCGGCTACCGTTACTGCTGTAATTTCTGAGTGGTTTTCACCGGATTTTTCTTCGGAAACACCTGTATTTTCTCCTATTACCACCGGTGATTCCGTCTGGTTTTCTGCAGGCTCCGCCTCAGGCGTATTTGTCTCGGCCCCAGCCGGTTCCATCCGTGCCACGGCCTGCAGTGTATCCGGCAGATTTAAATCATTAACAAATGTGCCCAGGGGCACCGTTTGATTTGCCGTTTCCGCTTCTATGTTTTCAAATGCGGCAATTACTGTGCCGGTGCCCGCCGGCAATATTTCTGCCGATGTGGTGATCGGCATCATAACCAGTACTGTAACCACAACCAATACCATTGCCAGAATTCGTTGGGGCAGTTTGCGATTGCTCATACCTATAACCTCCTTGATATTTTGTGCTTTCAAGCACCCTTGTATATTGTTTTATCGCCCTATTATACAACTTCCCTCTAAACAAAAAATAAACAGACAAAAATCGACCCCTACACCAAAGGCAGGAGTCGAAAAAATGAATAAGTTTATTTTGTATTAATAAATATGGCTTATAAATGGTTCCTCAAAACCGATGGTTTCAGAGCTGATGCAGCCGTTTCCTCCAAAAGAAAGTGCTCCAGCTGCCGATGCAGCTTCTGTGCTTTCCGTTTATGTCCGTTTTTCGTATAGATAGAAATCAAGTGCCTGCATACTTCTTCCTGGAACGGATTCAGTTCCAGTATCCGCCGGTACAGCTGCTCTGCCTC
>JAEZSL010000163.1 GCA_023443925.1 Bacillota bacterium
TGAACAAGGGAAGCGGGTGAGAATCCCGGACGGTACCGCCGCTGTATACGTGGAGTCCATTCTCGTTGATGAAAATCAGTCATTGGGGAAACCTGAGAAGGCAGAGGATGGATGCGGAAGTAAGAATCAAAGCTGCTTCGAATACGTGAGTCAGAAGACCTACAAAAGGAGGAAGTTGGCTATAGGTCTGCCTTTTTGCCAACAAACACGCACAGAAAATCGGCTGTGGCAATTATGATTGTCACGGCTTTTATTTTGCACAAATATAGCTGTGATATAAGAATGGGGTGATCACAGCTTTTAACAGACTAGGTAAAGAGTGAAAGAAAATTTTGATAACGAAAGGTTGCCACAAGGGATTCTTCACTCTGCGAAACTTACGATACATATTATTCTGTGGCAAATATTCCAGGCAAGCCTGGGATAAGCAATGGGTGTAAACATGAATACTTCAAAACTCACCGGTTTACAAATAGCAAAGCTTTATGACAAACTGGTACTTATATCGAAAACCAGCGGCAATAAAGAACTTGGAAAAGAGGATGAGGAATCGGATATAAAGTTAATATTTTCATTATCTTCATCTACCGGAAAGCAGCTGTACAAGAGTTTGACGGACGAACAGCTTCTTCATGTCATTACGGATATTGCAAATGAAATCGGCCATTCTCCTTCTCAGAAAGAAGTATTCTGGATATGGAGGGAATATATTAAACTGCGGTTTAAAAAATGGCCCTATGCGCTTACAGCCGCTGGACTGTCCAAAAATGCAGGAAAAGGCGGTTTGTCACTTGAGCAGGCACAGGCCGCGAAAGAGAATTATAACCGGATGATTCATATTATCCGAGAAAAGGCGAAGGTTTTAGGACGTATTCCGCATCCAAAGGATTTACCTGAAATATATACGGAATTGGGTAAATATATGCATACCTGGCAGGAGGCTGTAAATGCAGCAGGTTTGGACCAGAACTTCTTTGTCCGGAATTCCTTATATAAAATACCGGATCTAGAGGAAGAATACCGTAAATATCTGAGAGATATTTTAATCCTGGCAAAGCAGCTTAAAAGAGCGCCAATGCGGAATGAAATCGAACCCTTGATAAAAGAAAGACTGGCAAAGCGCTGCGGTACCTGGAGAAATTCCCTTTACCAGATTGGGCTGGAGCCGGTAATAAGGATAACTCCATTTTCGTCTACAGGTATTCAAAAGCCTGTGAACGAAATAAAACATCATCGGAACACCTTATATGATTGTCATTATAAAATTTTATACCCTGATGTACAGACAAAAAAGGATCTTATGTACATAAAAGCAATATATGAAAAACTGCACCGTATACCGCATAAGAATGAAGTGTCTCATGAAATCAGAATGAGGCTTATGAAAAACTGCGGTTCCTGGTCGAATGCATTATACCAGCTAAAATTTATAGAAAACGAAATATATAATAGTATTATTGAATCATGAATAGGAGGAGATACTCATGTCTAAATGGACAAAAGCCGAAAAACGCATCTTTGGTTTTTCCGTTCTATTTGCTTTGATTTTTAGTTCCACCCAGCCAGCATATGCCATGCATATTATGGAAGGTTATCTGCCTGTGTTTCACTGTATTACCTGGGGAGTAATCAGTATACCTTTTCTGACAGCAGGCGTAATCAGTATACGCCATACGGTATTGCAAAAACGCCGTGCATTAATCTTACTGGCAATGTCCGGAGCATACATATTTGTATTATCATCCCTTAAAATTCCCTCTGTGACGGGAAGCTGCAGCCATATGACCGGAACCGGTTTGGCCGCAATCATTTTCGGACCGCTGGCAGCCAGTGTTCTGGGTATCATTGTATTAATCTTTCAGGCAATCTTATTAGCTCATGGCGGATTAACTACTCTGGGAGCCAATACCTTCAGTATGGCTATTGCCGGTCCTATCCTCTCGATACTGCTTTATAAATTGGGAAAAAAGTTAAATCTCAACAGAAAGGTGAATATTTTCCTGGCAGCAGCCCTTGGAGACCTGTTTACCTACTGTGTTACCAGTTTCCAGCTGGCCCTGGCTTATCCCAGCGAAACCGGCGGAGTTATGGCAAGTGCATTAAAATTCCTTGGCGTATTTGCACCGACACAAGTACCTCTTGCAGTTATTGAAGGAATTTTAACTGTTATCATTATTATGGGTATGGAAAGTTTTGCGGCACCGGAATTAAAAGAAGTCGGATTTCTTGAGGAGGCAAAGTAGATAATTTTTTCTATTTTAAGCAATATCACATCAGGCTTGTGATATGCAAAAAGCTTTTTCAACATCTATATAATACGTGTGCCTAGCGCACAGATTGGAGTTAGGTTGAAAAATAAATTTTTCAACCGCAAGTTTGTGCTTGCGCACAACAAACTTGATATGCACAAAGAGCATGTGCAAGAATAGAGGTTAAAATGTCAAAAAATAAAAAGACCATCATTATCTTATTAGTTATAGTTTTACTTCTTATCATTGTTCCATTATTTGCATTAAAGGGAGCTGAGTTTGGGGGCAGTGATGATGCCGGAAGTCAGGTTATTCTGGAAATAGCGGGTCAGGATTACCAGCCCTGGTTTACACCGGTACTGGAATCAGCCATAGGCGGAGAAATTCCGGGGGAAATTGAAAGTCTGATATTCTGTGTTCAGACCGGCATTGGGGTTGGTATCATTGCCTATGCCTTCGGATATTTGATTGCACGGAAAAAATACTCCGGAAGCGGCAAAATTCAATAATAATGATACTCGGTCTGAACTTATGCAGGCCGAGTTTAAATTGGAGAGACATATGATAATAACTGCCTTGTTAACGTTTCTTGTTTTATGGTGTATCCTGTATGGAATACTGCCTCATAGTATAGTTTTCTGTCTTTGTGTTATTACTAGTGGATTTTTTGCAGTTATGTGCCGCCATAAGCATGAGGGGTTTCTGACAATCGATATCATAGCACAAAACTCTCGGCTTAATAAAGCTAACCCGGCTCTGAAATTTTGGATGGTTCTGATGCTGATGCTGCTTAGTGTTTTTTCCAACTCATATTTTGTGGGTCTGTCTCTGGCGGTTATTATGCTTGTATTAATTGTTTTTGCCGGTGGAATGGGACTGCATGACTATCTTTCCATTCTGGCTTTACCTCTGTCATTTCTCCTATTAAGCGGATTGGCACTGTTGATTGAATATAGCCCGCAGCCGGCCGGAGTAATTAATTTACAGGTATTTCAGGGCTATTTTATTGTCAGCCGGCCGGCTCAGCTAAGGGCCGCACTGGTTTTGTCCAGAGCCTTTGGTGCCATCAGCTGTTTGTACCTGTTAAGTTTGTCCACTACCATGTCAGAAATCATTGGTGTATTAAGACGCTTCCATACTCCGGATATTATAATTGAGTTAATGTATCTGATATACCGATACACTTTTATTCTGCTGGATATGCACCGCTCTATGAAAGATGCCGCCGCAAGCAGACTGGGGTTCATAAATTTTTCGACTGTTGTTCATACAACCGGAAGAATATATTCTAATTTACTTGCCAGAAGTTACCGGCAGGCAAATATTAATTTTGATGCAATGGAAAGCCGTTGTTATACAGGTGAAATCCGGTTTCTGGAAAGCCATAAAAAGGTCACATTTATACAAGCTGCGGCTGCGGTCTGTCTCATCCTCTTTACCCTGGGAATAACCATTGCTTTATATTAGTAGATTTGGAGGAACTATCCTTGGAGGAAATACTTCGTTTTGATAAGATAAGCTTTCGCTATGAGAAAGAACGCGTGGCTCTAAATAATCTGTCCGTTACCTTAAATGCCTCGGAAAAGGTTGCAGTTCTTGGCAATAACGGAGCCGGTAAAAGCACTTTCTTTTTATGCTGTAATGGAATAAAGAAGCCGGAAAGCGGCAGAATGTTTTTACGGCAGAAGGAAATACAATGGACACGGAAAGAGAATTACTTACTCTGCCAGGAGGTTGGACTAGTGTTCCAGGATCCGGATAGTCAGATTATAGCCGGAACCGTAGAAGCTGAAATCAGCTTTGGCCCTATGAATCTAGGCCTGCCGGAAGAAACAGTACGCAGCCAGGTTAATGATGCTGTTCGAAAAATGCAGTTGGAGGAAATGCGTTTTAGAGCACCTCATTATTTATCCGGCGGAGAAAAAAAACGTGTCAGTATTGCCGATGTTCTGGCTATGAATCCGAAGCTGCTGTTATTAGATGAGCCGGCGGCGAGTCTGGATCCTGCAAATACAGAATTATTGGAAAAAAACCTCCATATGTTGAGCGAGAAGGGTCTTGGACTAGTAATTGCCACCCACGATGTGGATTTTGCCTGGCGCTGGGCAGACCGGATACTGGTATTTCATAAAGGGGAACTTGCGGCTGATGCAGATCCCGAAACTGTATTTTCAGACGGCTTGCTTTTAAAAAAGTGCGGATTGGCACAGCCGATTTTATTCCAGGTTGGCAAAATTTACAAGTTGAATCCGCTGCCAAGAGATATATCGGATATCGAAAAAGCTGCGGTAGGAAAAAAGGATTCCCTTCATTAAAGCAAATCCTATTCGGTCGGTAATAAAAATCATTGGAACTCTATCCGTGCCGGAATCCTTAGGTATCGTTGTTATATAAATAGCGGAAACCTGTCATTATAAAATCCTCGAATTATTGAGTATTTTGTTTTGACAGGTTTCTATTATTTTAACTTTGCTTACGGTATATGAGTCAGTGTACGCCGGAACCGAAATTTTCTCTCATCCAATTATAGAATCTCTCTTTTTCCTCAAACTGCGGATAGTGTGCAGAATTCTCGTAGAGGATATATTCTTTTCCATAAACGTTGGAAATCTTTTCAAAATAGGTTTTCGCGGCAGAAGCAGAGGTCATATAATCATATTGACCCATGATAAAATAAAAGGGTAAGTTAAGGTTTGTTACCAGGGCGGGCAGAGGATTATCCATAGCCTGGGAGATTAATATATTCTGGCTTTCGGCCACGCCGCGGCTGTACCGTATTACATCCAGTAAATTATATTCGCTGCCAAACAAAAAGCCGGTTATATAGTCCTTATTGTCATCAATTAGCCTAGCCGCACCGCCATACTTTCTTACATAATCACGAGGCATAACCAAAAGCTCACCGTTCTCAAGCTTAGGGATTAAAGACTGTAAATATTCGTAGTCAGAAGTGCTGCCCTGCAATTTAGCCTGTTGGATGCAGTAGTACAAGCTGTCTTGTTCACTCTGATGGGTATCCGACATTTGACCGATTCCAATATAGGCTTCATATTTTTCGGGTGCCTTGTTTGCAGCCAAAACACCAAGATAGGTTCCGAAAGAATGCCCGATCAGTATTATTTTTTCTTTATCAAAGCGGCTTGATATATAATCCGTCATGGCTAATAAATCATCCACCAATAGATCCGTTGAGAGATTTGAATAATCTTCAAAAAAATGATAGGATTTTCCGCTTCCCCGCTGGTCATATTGTACTACGGTAAAATCTTTCTCCAATAAATCCTGATATTTTGCTGCATATGGGATCTCAGAACAGCCAGGCCCGCCATGGACAAAAAGTATAACAGGATTATTTATATCTTTTCCTCTGATCATCACTTCATGCTTTGTTCCGTTGATTGCAACCTGTTTTAGTTCGCTTATACTGTTTTCACCGGCTATGCTGGATGTCCAGGTTGGGAAAATAAAAGCAGTCAGGATACACAATAGAAGTGAAATAATTATAACTTTAAACAGGTTTAACTTCATTTAGCGCCTCCCGAAAAGGTATTCCCTTAAATTAGAATAGGATAATTATAGTAACCTTACTTCCAGACATTTATTTATATTATACAAAACAGATAAAGTGAATTTTTTCTATAATGGGATTTGACGAGCGGAAAGTAATATGAAGACTGAAGTTTTTACATAAGCCCGTTGTTTGCTATTTATCGGTATACCAGGTAGAAAAGACACAATCATTGCTATTGGTTGCATGACTTTCAAGGATATCCATGTGGCAAATTTTATCAGGGAAGACAAATTGTAAAACGCTGTACAGGGTACCCTGGCAGCATCTGCACCAGGTTGTGGAAGGAGGTTTGTCCCATCCACCCTTAATCACAAAACAGCCGCAGCTTTGACTTTCACCCATATGGGTTATAATTTTACCAGAGATGTATTCAACCTTTTTTCCAATGCGCGGACGTCCATTCAAAAATTCTGCCACAGCTCTCAGATAATCATTATCATCGGAATTTTCCTGACGGATAGCAGGAAAATATTTTTTGTTGTATGCCGAGTATTTATTTGTTTTTACACAGGCACATTCCTGGCGGATGGCAGTCAGCATTTCTAAGTCAATTGCTTTTTCCAGCCGTTCCGTTACTTTCACTGCCCATGCAGCACATTCTTCTGGCGTTTCTTCTCCGGTCAGGTCATTAAGCCCGGCTAGAATTTCCTTTGCTTTCTCCTCACCGAAGTGTTTTTTTATTTGATTATGTAGCTTTTCACAGTGCTTTTTAGCATTGTCCAGATAGTCCTCAATTGCCACAGCAGTCACGCTCCTTACTAAATTTATTAGAATAATTTTACACTGCAGAGATTATCCTATTTGTAACTGATTAACGAATGAAAATTCATTTATTCTGTTATTATTATATTAGTTGACGCGACGTCAAAGTCAATCATTATTTTATACAATCATTTTTTTATATTTAGTAGTTAGTTATTTTAATTTTACGATAGAAAAAAACACATCATTTTGTATCTATCATCAATCTTAGGAATGGCAGGGAAAGCTGGTTTAGACTCTCTTATCCCGTGTTTTATCTTCGAATTTATAACATAATCAATATCCTTACCCGAAACTGCTGATTTTTAAGAATATAAGTTAAATATCAGGTAAGAGAAGCTGGTGTTATAAAAGAGGCCCTGCCGTTCATAGCTGTTTTCAGTATAATTTCTGCAAGTTCCCTTGCTGTTTTTTTCATACCGTTTTTTAACCACATTTGAATAACCCCAACGGCACCGCTTGCCAGAAAATGAAAGATATATTCGGCATCTTCTTCTTTAATGAAATCGTTGCTGATTAAAGGGACAAAATGCTTCCAGCCGATAATTTTAATGACTTCCTGGTAAAACTGTATATCACCGTTGGAATTTAGTAAAAGATCAAAAAGTTCCGCATTTTCTTCAATATAGATTAAGATTTTTTCAGTAATTTCAATAGAAATCAGATCATTTTCTTCAAAGTTAAAGCCTTCTAAGTACTGGATGACATTATTAATAATTTCGTCTTCAATCTGGCGGAGCAGATCATACTGATCCAAATAATGTGCATAAAAAGTGGCACGGTTAATGTCAGCATCATCACAGATTTCTTTCACAGAGATTTTCGAAATTGGTTTTTGCTTTAAAAACTTAATTAAGCTGTTTTTTATCACCATTTTGGTATATTTTACCCGACGGTCAGTTTTTTTTACTTCCATTCGAATTCCTCCGTTTACAATAAATAAATTATTTTTGCTATTTTTTCAACAATTTTCTCAAATCTGTTGGGCAGCTAACATTTTTTAATAATCTGTTTGTTGTTTTTATTCCACAATGTAACTATAATGTATCCATGTTTAATTGTCAACACAGTGTTCAATAAATCGGAGGCATAAGAGATGGCACTAATAGAATTTGAAAATATCAAAAAAGAATACAGAATCGGGGATGTGAAGATTACGGCAGTGGATAACTGTTCGTTTTCCATCGAAAAAGGTGAACTGGTGGTTATATTAGGCCCGTCAGGAGCCGGTAAAACTACGGTTTTAAACCTTCTTGGAGGAATGGACAGTCCAAGCGGAGGCAATATAACCGTGGATGGGAATCCGATTCATAAATACAGTAAAAAGGAGCTTGTTAATTACAGGCGCAAGGATATCGGATTTGTGTTCCAGTTTTATAATCTGATGGCTAATCTGTCCGCCCTGGAAAATGTGGAGTTTGCCTGTCAGATCTGTCCGGATTCGCTTGAACCCAAAACAATTTTGGAGCAGGTAGGACTCTCGGAACGTATGGCAAATTTTCCTTCCCAGTTATCCGGCGGAGAGCAGCAGCGGGTGGCGATAGCAAGAGCCATAGCCAAAAATCCCAAACTACTGCTGTGCGATGAACCCACCGGTGCCCTGGATAGTGTAACCGGACAGCGGATTATCGAACTTCTGCAGAAAAATTGCAAAAGTATGGGGATGACTACAGTTCTAATCACCCATAATGCTGTAATTGCGGATATTGCGGATAAAATCATTAAGATAAAAAATGGTACTGTCAAAGAGGTGATTATCAATGAGAATCCCAAAAAAGCAGAAGAGATTGTGTGGTGATTCCTATGTTGTATAAAAATACTCTTAAGAAAATAAGAAAGTCATTTGGAAGATATATATCGCTGTTTATCATGGTTATGGTTGGCGTGGGATTTTTTGCGGGGATACAGTCAAGCGCACCGGATATGGTACTGGTAGCCGATCGTTATTATAAAGAGCATAAACTCATGGATTTTAAAATTGTCAGTTCCATGGGATTAACCGAAAGTGATGTGACAGCCCTGAAGGCACTTGACGGGGTAAGCAGCGTCATTCCAAGTTATTCCCTGAATGTATTGGCTCAGGATAAAACCATCCGGCTCCATGCACTTGAGGATACGGTGAACAAGGTCAAACTAATTGACGGAAGAATGCCAAAAGCAGAAAATGAGTGTATAGCAGATAGTAAAAATTATAAACCGGGGGATAAAATTAAAATCTCAGAGGATGTCAGTGAAGAATTAAAAAACGACGAATTCACTGTAGTTGGTACTGCAGATTCGGTATTATATCTTGCGGATGATTACGGCAGCACGACAAACGGAGACGGCAGGCTGTCTTCTTATGTATTTATTAACCGGGATAATTTCATACTGGATGCATATACAGAAATTTACCTGACTGCCCGGGGGGCTGACAATGCGGACGCCTATTCGGTGACCTATGACAGTCTTTCCAAACAGCTTAACGATGAACTGGTTAAAATGAAACCGGACAGGGAGAATGCCAGGTATCAGGAGATCTACAGTAAAGCAGATGACGAGATTAGTGAGAATGAAAGAAAAC
Organism: Bacillota bacterium; assembly: GCA_023443925.1. The sequence goes on from JAEZSL010000163.1 coordinate 9,146, forward strand.
TCAAGGATGAAGAGGATAAAGGACAGAAAAAGCTCCATGATGCGAAAGTGGAGCTGGATGATAATAACCAGAAACTGAAAGACGGAAAAGCAGAACTTAACAAAAATGAGGTTGAGCTTAAGAAAAACAGTGAAAAACAAAACCGGGAATTTGCATCTGCCAAAACTAAAATTGCTGACGGTTGGGATAAGATTAATTCTGCGTTGAACCAGTCCAATATCCGGCAAGAAGAACTGGACACCAAAATAGGGGAACTGGATTACGCCCTTAACTCTATGAAGGAACAGGCCGCCAATCTGCCTGAGGACAGCCCGGAGTACTTACAGCTTAAGGAAACTATAAATCAATATACAGCCTCCTATCAAGGACTTATGGAACTAAAAGGGTCCATTGATACCTTAACTGCCAATGAATCGGAACTAAATAGCGGAATTGAAACCTTTAACACCGAAATCAAAAAAGCAGAAAAAGAAATTCAAAAAGGCAGAAAAGAAATCGAAGATAACGAAAAGAAATTGAAGGAAGGCTACGACGAATACAACGAAAATCTAAATAAATTTAATACGGAAATGGCAGATGCCAAGAAAAAGCTCCAGGAGGCAAGAACGGATCTATCTGAGATTGAAAAACCGGAGTGGTATATTTTTGACCGGGATGCTGCTGTTGGATACAGTGATTTAAAATCCGATATTGATGTAGTCTCCTCGGTTGCCGCAGTCTTCCCCTTCTTCTTCATTCTGCTGGGAATGCTGATGGCTTCAAATTCAATGACAAGATTGATTGCGGAGGAACGGGGTGAACTTGGTACTTTAACTTCTCTTGGATATAAAGACAGCAGTATCATTAAAACCTACCTCTTTTATATACTGTCTGCTTCCGGATTAGGTACAACGGCTGGATTCTTCGCTGGCTGCCGTATTATCCCGCCTCTTATCTATATGAATTTTGAATATATATTGCCATCCCTGATAATAAGGTATGAGAGCATAACCTTTGCCATCATTTTAGCGGTTACCCTGACCCTTATGACTTTGCTGACAGTGATCACCTGCCGCAGAGAACTAAATCAGGACCCTGCGGTATTAATGCGGCCGGTTCCCCTGCCCAATGGACAGACGATTTTTTTGGAGAAAATCCGGCCATTCTGGAAACACCTTTCCTTCACCTGGAAAGTAACCGTAAGAAATATGTTCCGGTATAAAAAAAGGGCCTTTATGACTATAGTCGGAGTGGCAGGCTGTACTTCCCTGCTGCTTGTGGGATTTGGATTGAGGGACAGTATGCGCGGTATTGCACAGAAACAGTACGGCGGCATATTCCGCTACGGTAATATGATGATTCTGAAAGAGGAAACAAAAGAGATCAACGGGGATCTGGAGGATTTGTTTGTTAAAGAGCAGATAGAAGAACCGCTCTTATTAAGACAATCTGCCTTTGAAGGTATCTCTAAGGATAAATCAATGGATGCCTTTTTGATTGTACCGGAGAATAAGGAGGAATTCGATCACTATTTTCAGCTGAAAAGTACAATTGACGGCGGCATACCTGAATTAAAGGACAATGGTGCAATTATCACCCACAAACTTTCGGAAGTACTTAAAGCCGGTAAAGGAGATACCCTTTTAATAAAGGATACGGATAACCGGGAATATTCCCTGACTGTCATGGATGTGGTAGAAAATTATACCTCCAATTATATCTATATGAGTAATCTGCAGTATGAGAAGGTTTTCGGTGAGGCCCCCTCTTACAATACGGTGGTTTCCAATCATGTTACGGATGAAAAGGCTCTGGCAAAGCATCTGATTGACAGCGGTCTTGTGCTCAATGTGGTATTTTCCAGTGATGTACTGCAAAAAGCCATTGAAAGCAACGACAGTTTAAACGGTATAATCATACTCATTGTAGTGGTTGCTTCACTTTTAGCTATCATTGTACTTTATAACCTGACCTCCATTAATATCAGTGAACGGTCCCGGGAAATTGCCACCCTTAAAGTACTGGGTTTTAACGATAAGGAAACAAATGGTTATATATACCGTGAAGCATTTATCCTGACTTTAATCAGTATAGGTCTGGGATATATACTGGGAATATCTCTTCACCGTTTTGTTATCGCGGTACTGGAAGGTAATGAGATGGTATTGCTGAAAAAAATCCATTTGCTCAGTTATGCCCTGGCAGGTCTGTTAACTGTGGTATTTTCAGTAATCATGCAGGTCGTGACTTATTTTAAATTAAAAACCATTGATATGATTGAATCTTTGAAGTCGGTAGAGTAATATAATATTTCTTTGCAGGCTGAATATTAATAAAAAGCACAATAAAAAACAGCAGAGTTCCGACAGCCGATGTGAGCCAAGGCTTGAAGCAAACATACTGCAATGAGTCAAGGCTTGAAACTTCATATTGTAGTGAATCAAAACTTGAAACAATCATAACTGAAGTGAAAAAATAGTTATAGAATAAAAGTTGCTATTTTATACAATAAAAATCCTCCCGCGAAAGTGTGAGGATTTTTTTTTGAGATGTATTAGAAATTGCTGCGAATTCCATATTACCTTTGTCAGAGGAGAATTCCCCTAAGCGGATTCTTTATTATTTTATACGAGGAAAGCCTCCGGACTTACCTATGCAATAAAAGTTTCCAGGCAGGCTGCCTATGTCTGCCAAAGTAATAAAAAGGACATAATTGCATTGTTTTTTTAACGTGTATAAGAGTATAATAAAGGAAGAAAGAGGAAATACATTTTAATTATCAGAAAGGAACAGGCACATGCAAAGGACTAAGATTTGGGCTCACCGGGGAGCCTCCGGATATGCACCTGAAAATACACTGGAGGCATTTGGAAAAGCAGTAGAGCTGAAAGCAGATGGTATCGAACTGGATGTACAGATGACGAAGGACGGGCAGCTTGTCATCATACATGATGAAACGGTAAACCGTGTCAGTAATGCAAAGGGATGGGTAAAAGATTATACCTGGGAAGAGCTGAAGAAGCTGAATGTAAATAAAAAATTTCCGGAATACGGTGAGGTCCGGATACCTTCCCTGGAAGAAGTGTACTCTCTTATGAAAAATACGGAATTAATGATTAATGTGGAGATAAAGAGCGGGATTGTGTTCTACGAAAATATTGAGGAAAAGGTTTTGGAGCTGACGGAAAAAATGGGACTGGAGGATCGAGTTCTTTATTCCTCCTTCAATCATTATTCGGTATTGAAACTAAAGAAGCTTAATCCTTTTGTTAAGACAGGCTTTTTATATGAGGACGGTTATATCGGTATGCCCGAATATGCGGTAAAGTATGGGGTAGAAGCCCTTCATCCAGCGTTATATAATTTGCAGTATCCGGATTTTATTAAGGACTGTAAGGAAAGAAATATAGCGATACGTACCTGGACTGTAAATGAGAAGGAATATATGAAAATGTTATGTGAGAATGAGATTGAAGGTATGATTACCAATTATCCTGATGTTGGACGTATGGTCTTGGAGGAATATGAAAGAGAAAACGGTAACAACAGAAAATGAGAAGCTTTTTCTTGGGGAAGAGGACTATATGGATAAGATGGTACACCACGTCCGCCCCATATTGGATAAAATCCGTAAAACCGGTTATTATAAAAGTTTTGACGGGGCCATGATATATTATGAAGCTTATATACATCCCACGGAGAAAGCAACAATTGTAATATCCCACGGATTTTGTGAGTTTGCAAAAAAGTTTGAAGAAGTAATTTTTTATTTTTATCAGGCGGGATATACGGTTTATATTCCCGAGCACAGGGGCCACGGATATTCCAAAAGGAGTGTGAAAGACCAAAGTAAAGTGCATATACGTTCCTATCAGGAATATGTTTTGGATCTTCATGGTTTTATTACAGAGGTAGTAAGGAAGGACGGAATACACGGAAAATTGTTTTTGTATGCACATTCAATGGGAGGAGCGGTGGCGGCTTTGTATCTCGAGCAGTATACGGAAGTGTTTTCCCGTGCCGTATTGTCATCACCCATGCTGGAAATTGATTTTGGCAGGACACCGGTAATTCTGATATGGCTTGTATTGCTATTTAAAAAGCTTATACATAAGGATGAAGATTAAGTAGCCGGTCATCAGGCCTTTGACAGCAATCCTCATTTTGAAACCAGCAGCTGCCTATCCGAAGCCAGATACCGGGATATCTTCGAAAAACGTGTACAGGATACCAATTACCAGACCTACGGTGCTTCCTGTGCCTGGACTTTGGCCAGCTTAAGGGCGATACGTAAGTTACAAAGGCAAGCCGGACAGGTAACCATACCGGTGCTGCTATTGCAGGCCGGCAGGGATACTACCGTAAAACCAGGAGGACAGAAGCGATTTGCAGAAAAGTCACAAAATACAAGAATGGTAGTTATAGCGAATTCCAAACATGAAATATATAATGCCGGTGCCACAATTAGAAAGGATTATTATGACATAATCTTTGGCTTTTTAGAAGAGCTCCAAAAGGATACCTGATAATGGGTTGAGGATCAAGAGTACATTCAATATCCAGCCTGCTGTCTTTTATCAGGGTAATTTAATTTGTTTTTTACAAAGTATTTACATGTACTATATAGCAATAGGATATCATTTTAATTATAAAATCATTGGAGGGTATTCAATTATGAAGTTAAGCAGAGAAGAAAGATCCTGGATTATGGTCGACTGCGGTAATTCAGCCTATTCTATGGCGGTTACCACTGCACTGCTGCCCATTGTGTTCGGTATGTTTGAAAATGTAAAAAGCAGTATGGATCTCGGATATTTTAATTCCATCGCAAGTATTCTTGTGGCAATCTTAAGCCCCATTTTAGGAGCCATTGCGGATTACAGAGATAAAAAGAAACGGTTTTTTGTATTTTTTACGGCATTGGGCGTATTGGCAACGGCCGCCCTTGCATTTGTGCCGCCTTCCAGCGGACAATGGCAGCTGCTGGTGTTTTTCTTTGTCTTGTCGGCGGTGGGCTTCGCAGGCTCCAACATTTTCTATGATGCTTTTTTAGTGGACATTACAAGTGATGAGAAAATGGACAAGGTATCGTCCTCCGGTTTCGCCTTTGGATATATATCCAGTGTTATCCCTTTTGGCATTAGTCTGGCGCTGATCTTCTTTATGGGTATGGACAAAGCCATCGGTTATCAGATCGGATTTATCATTACTGCTCTCTGGTGGGGACTCTTAACTTTACCTATGATTAGGGACGTGAAACAGAGGCATTTTATTGAACCGGAACCCCGTCCGGTATTTAACAGCTTTAAACGCCTGGGAGCCACTTTTAAGAATATCAGACAGCATAAAATCGTTTTTGTTTTCCTGGCCGCTTATTTTTTCTATATTGACGGAGTGGATACGATTATCAAAATGGTAGTGCCTTATGCTACCTCCGTTTTAGGGGACGATTCCCTGGGTACTTTCACCTTGCTGGGTATTCTTCTGGTTATCCAGATTATTGCTTTTCCCTGTGCAATTCTCTATGGCAATCTGGCTAAACGGTTTTCAGCCAGAACCATGATCATAGTTGGTATTGTTACGTATATTATTTCCTGTATTGCGGCCTATTTCATATCCTCTGTATGGCATATATTCATACTGGGGGCTATGATCGGCTCCGCTCAGGGAGGAATTCAGGCCTTGAGCAGATCCTATTATGCCAGGATTGTACCCAAGGAAAAATCCAATGAATTTTTTGGTTTTTATAATATATTCGGAAAATTTTCCGCTATCGTGGGCCCAACGGTAATGTCTTTAACCGCAACAGTTACCGGCAGTGCCAGATGGAGCATCTTAGGCATTATTCCTCTGTTTGTCATCGGATTCTTTATTTTCATTACCCTGCCGGTGGAACGGAAAAATAAACTGGAAGTTATGGAGTGAGAAAAATGGGAGCAGGAAAAGCAAAACACCTGATTGTTATTTCATATGATGCCTTTTCGGAAGATAATTGGGCTAAGGCAAGTGGTCTTCCTAATCTGGCTAAATTAATCCGAAACGGTGCCGTTAGCACAAAATTAAAAAGTGTTTATCCCACCCTTACCTATGTAGTCCATACTACTATGGTGACGGGAGTTTACCCGGATAAACACGGCATCTATCATAACAATCCGCTTCAGCCGTTTATCAGAGAAAAGGAGCAGCACTGGTTCTGGTTTAAAAAGGATGTAAAAGTGCCTGCCATTTATGATGCACTAAAAGCCAGGCATATGAAATCGGCCGGAATACTCTGGCCGGTAACCGGAAAAGCCTCCCTCACTTATAATATACCGGAGATCAGGGCAATCGGAAAGGAAAATCAGGCTCTAAAGATATTAAAGAACGGCAGCCCGCTCTACAGCATCCGGATGGAGAAAAATTTCGGCCGTTTCCGAAAAGGTATCAAACAGCCTTATCTTGATAACTTTACTACTTTATGTGCGGCAGATACCATAAAAAGAAAGAAACCAAATCTGCTTTTGATGCACCTGATTGACCTGGATGATGCCAAACATGAATACGGCACCGACAGTACCGAAGTTGAAAACGTACTGATCCGTATGGATAACAGACTGGGGGAAATCATTCGTGCAACGGAGAAAGCCGGTATTGCAGAGGATACGGTTTTTATTGTAATAGGGGATCACGGGCAGATTAATATCCGGTACAAGATAAGCCTGAATCCGTTATTAAAAGAAAAAGGCCTTATTTATGAAGAGAACGGCGTCATGAAATGGAAAGCCTATATACAGAATGCAGGCGGAGCAGCTTATTTGCATTTAAGAGATAAGGATAAGGAAACAGAGAAGCTGGCACTGGATATTCTTAAGAAAGCTATGGCTGAGAAAGCTTATGGAATCGAGAACCTATATGGTAAAGAGGAACTAAAGGCTCTTCATGTGCCTTCTTCTGTTGCCTATATGCTGGAAGCCAGGGCTGGCTATTGCTTTTCGGATGAATGGGAAGGGTCGGTGGTTACAGATCTGGAGGATAAGGGTGTTAAATACGCCACACACGGTTTTTTGCCGGATAAACCGGGCTATAAATGTAATCTGGTTATATCGGGAGACTGTATAAAAAAAGGTTATCAGTTAGAGGAAATACAGATGGTTGATATTGCTCCTACCATGGCTGAGATTCTGGGTATTGAGTTTGGTAATTGCGATGGCAGGCCGCTGAGGGAGATTTTCAGTTAGGAAAAATGCCGAGTAAAAGGTTGGTAATATTGCAAGAATTTAGAATTGTAACAAGCAGCCGGCCTAATTTATACGGTAAAATATATTAATTGGTAATACAATAATCCAATGGAGGGTTCAGAACAAAAGCATCCCCCTTGTTCCATACGGAACTAGGGGGATGCTTTTTTCATGCCTCATGGGATTCGAGTTTCAAAGGGTCAATTTTGTACAAGTCTCTAACGTCTCAAAAATCAATGCAGGCTGGTTCGGTTCAGATTCTTTTGGAATTTGGACAATTGCATAAGATACTTATACATTTACAAATCTATTAGGATATTAATCCGTAAGAAAATCCTGTAATCTTTATCTATACTAATAAAGCAAAGGAAGTACGGGGGTTTTTTGAAATAGACAGCTTAAGGCTGTTTATATAAAAAATTTATAGGAGGAAAGAAATGAAAAAAAGAATCATCAGTTTATTACTTATTGGGGTAATGTTATTAAGCGGATTAGTTGGGTGCAGCACAAAGAAAACAGATGCGCCGGCCAATAACGCCACATCAGACAACAAGACTGCAGCCGAGAGTTCCTCAGAAGCAAAAACAGAGGAAACTGACAACTCAGGGAAAACTTTTAAACTTGGTATAACCATTCAGTCTCTGGAGAACAGTTACTGGGCAGGTGTATTTGGTGAAGTGGAAAAACTGTTAAAAGAAAAAGGATGGGAATATACAATCCTTGCTTGCAATGACAACTCCGCAACACAGATACAGCAGATTGAAAACTTTATTACTAACCAGGTAGACCTTATCATGGTACATCCATCCGATCCGAATGCCATTGAAGATTATTTAAAACGTGCCAGAGATGCCGGCATAAAAGTAATGAGCTGGGACGATGCCATGACCAATACTGATCTTAACTGGATACTTGATAATACCAAATTAGGATATGCAATCGGACAAGAAGCTGCAAACTTCATAAATGATCATTATACCGCTGATAAAGTAGCGGAAGTTGCAATTATGAATTATCCCCAGACTCCAATTCTTCTTGAGAGAGAAACCGGTATCTTAAGTGCTCTTGAAGAAATTGCCAAGGGCAAGTATAAAGTGGTTGCACAGCAGCCCGCACTGGATGCCCAGACAGCATTAACCAACATGGAAACCATTCTTCAGGCCAGCCCGGATGCGAAAATTGTATGCTCCATCGGTGCCGGCGGTGACATCGGCGCTAACGAAGCCTTTATGACGAAAACCGAAGGAAAGGTTCCGGATGACATGGGTATTTTCTCAGCAGATGCTACGGAACAGCAGCTGGAAGCAATAGTTAACGGAGAAGCTACCAGAGCATCCGTAGGTTTTGAAGGTTCCAATAAGAAAACCGCTGCAGCCGTTGTAGACCTGTATGAAAAATTATTAAACGGTGAGAAATTTGACGAACAAAACCTGGTTAGACCGCTTACTGTTATTGACAGTTCCAATGCAGCCGATTTCTTGGCAGATTATAAATAATTAAATGCTTTAGAATACCAGGAACGGAGCTGCTGCAAGAATACAAGCTTTATCATTACGGAGAAGGTAATATAGATTGTATTTTGCAGCGGCTCCTACAATTAACAAGAATGCGTGGTGTGAACAATGAATCAGGATTATATTTTAGAGTTGCAGAATATCAGGAAAGAATATCCCGGTGTAGTTGCATTAAAAGATGTCTCCTTACAGGTAAAAAAGGGAGAGATTCTTGCATTAATTGGAGAAAATGGTGCCGGAAAATCCACGTTGATAAAAACATGTTCCGGTGCTGTAATCCCAACATCGGGTAAAATTATTATTGAGGGTAAGGAATTTACCCATATGTCACCCCAGCTTGCGGCTGAAAATGGAATTGCCATTATCTATCAGGAATTTAATAATGTAAAAGGTCTTTCCGCTGCTGAGAATCTGTTTCTGGGCAATCCTATCCGAAAAGGTATCATCGTTGATAAAAAGGCTATGGAGAAGGAAGCGGAAAAAGCCTTTGCCCAGTTAAATATCAAGATCAATCCTAAGACACTGATCGGAGATCTGACCGTAGGTTACCAGCAGATGGTGGAGATTGCAAAGGCAATTCTGCAGGACGCAAAAGTACTGATAATGGATGAACCTTCCGCGCCTCTTACCAATGCAGAAGTTGAAAGTATGTTTAAAGTGTGTGAGCTTCTGAAATCGAAAGGTGTGTCCATTATCTACATATCCCACCGGCTAGAAGAGATCTACCGGCTGTCGGACCGGATCGTAGTACTGCGTGACGGTGAATATATTAAAACACTGATAACAAAAGATTCCCAGGTGGATGAATTAATTCATTTGATGGTAGGGCGGGATTTAAATGAGACCTATCCTCCCAGAGTCGAGGGCACCATTAAAGATGAAATAATTCTGGAACTTCAGAATGTAAGCGGTAACGGAGATAAGAATATTAATCTGCAGGTTAAAAAGGGTGAAATCCTGGGACTTGGCGGCTTGGTAGGAGCCGGGCGTACGGAGCTTGTTCAGATGATTTTCGGGGCAGAGAAAAAGACACAGGGAAGAATACTGTTCAGAGGGAAAGAAATCAATCCGAAGTCGCCAAGAGAAGCCATTGATCTTGGTATTGCCCTTGTTCCGGAGGACCGTAAACGTCATGGTGCTTTACTGGGTGTATCCATAAAAAATAATATAAACATGCCAATTTACGGGAAAATATCCAAAGCATCCGTAATTAATCTTAAAAAAGAACATGAAAATGCTAAAAAATATGAACGGGAATTACTAATTAAAACCCCGACACTGAATCAGCTGGTTAAAAATTTAAGCGGTGGTAATCAACAGAAAGTAATTATCGGAAAATGGCTTGCAGCAAATTCGGAATTAATTATTTTTGATGAACCAACCCGGGGAATTGATGTAGGTGCTAAATCTGAAATTTACAAGCTGATGAATGAGGTTA
>JAEZSL010000389.1 GCA_023443925.1 Bacillota bacterium
GTTTCCCTTTACTTCTGTATCGTGTCATATCTCTGGAATCAGCCAGTTCCTTATCAAAGGACTCCAACATACTCTGGGTGATTTCTCTTGCCAGTTCGCACACATAAGAATAAATTTTTTTCTCAAACTCCTTGAAAGATACAAGTTTCTCGTCTACAATAGTATTCAACATACAGTCTCCTTTACGTATTTTTCTCGACAATTAATATCATAAAGAAAAACTGTATGTTTGGGAAGTAGAGATTTTAATCTCTACTTCCTTTTTGGTTTACATAACTAAAATATCTAATTATTGTGCCAACTAAAATTTTACACTAACTTACTCCAGTCGAATTACAAACGAGTTTGCAATTCTCATTCCGCTTTCATTATATCCTACGAAAGATAGATACTTTCCACTTTATTTTTAGCATGCCCTGCCAAATCCATCAGTTTTTTGTATTCCTCTTTAAGCTGGACTCCGACTGCTTTTATACTTCTTTCTGTTACAACCTTATGCCCATTTTCAACCAGTGACGGTAATTCCTGGTTTACAATCCCTTCGATTTTACTCTGAAATTGCAACAGCCCGCTGCCTTTATAAACATCTCTTCCGTCAACCAGCCACTCGCTATAAATCGATATATCCCGGATCAGGATTGGTATCTTCATAGCCAGCGCTTCCAGCAAAACGATCCCTTCTGTTTCCTCATGGGTCAGGAACAGGAATAAATCACTTCCGCCGTAGGCTTCCCGAAGCTCTTCTCGGTTCACATAACCCGGGAAATAAAGGTTTGGAAGCTTCGTATTGACTGCCTTTTTTACACGGTTTGATACCGTATTTAAATTGGTATATCCAAACCAGATAAATTTATAGTCCGGCATTGCCTTTGCCAGTTCAACGAAATCCAGGATACCTTTCCGCTCTATGTAAAGTCCGGCTGATACAATGATCTTATCTTCTTTTGTAAAATGATACTTATCCCGGAAATTATCTCTATACTCTTCTTTTCTCTCAAAATACTCCAGGTCAATTCCGTTTGAAATACTCATAATGGGTTTTTTCAGTCCATAGCCCTCTAAAAGACTTTTTGAATAAGGAGTGGGCGTAATAATCAGGTCACCGCTGTTATAACATTTCATAATCCATTTTTTATATAGGGGAGCTATTATATTAGAACAAAGAAACGAATTCTTAAAATCTTCTTCTGTTGAGTGGGCATGGTATATGATCTTTTTACCCTTCGCCTTAGCCAACAGAGCCATACAGAAAGAACTTAAAAAAATTGTGTTTATATGGATAATATCATAATCTTCTTTTATGTCCGTAGTGTAAGAAACATTATTTTCTTCCAATGCCTTTTTCTGATGATAGATTGCCCTTCCTACACCGCTCTTTTCTACAAGCCTTAGATGGCTTGAATATAATAAAATTTTCATAGTGAACCTCCTTTTCCTTACAATTGTTGAATCAACGTGATCAGGTATCGGCCTGCAGAAACCAGCCCCATGCTGTAAATTGCAATTGATAGTGGTTTTCCTAATAAAATAATAGCTGTAAACTTCATTAATTTCATTTTTGTCAAACCGGCTATATAGCATAACAAATCATCTGGTGCCATGGGGAAGAAAATAGCACAGGCAAACATAATATCAAATTTCTTGCCCCGGTCAACCCAGCCGATATATTTCTCAAATGATTTTTCTCCTACAATACCTCTGACAAATCTTCTTCCATACCTCTTTGAGAGAAGGAAGACTATAATTGAACCAACACAAATTCCAATATAGTTATAAACAAATCCCATCCAAGGCCCGAAAATTATAATACCTGCAATACAGCCAACGGCCCCCGGCAATATTGGGATAACAACCTGTATAATCTGAATAAGTACAAATATCAACGGCCCCCATATACCAAAACCAACAATAAAATTTTTAAATGTTTCGGTTGAGCTGAACAATCCGTTTTTATATCCCCAAAAAATAAAAATACCAATTATAGACATACCGATACAGGTACATATATTTACGAAACCGAATCTAGGTCTTTTAGTATCCATAGACTTTATCACCACCATTTCGGATTCTTTATCCTTTTGAATAATATTCACGTTGAAACCACCTCTTTTACAGTAACTTTACTACAGTTTACCTCATTTTTATAAACAATCTATTATCAAAAAATTAAGTTTGTTTAAAGATTGTTTTGCCTGCTATTATATATAACGACTTAGTTTTATATTTTTCTTCAATAAATAAAATAAAGGTAGGTCCATTTGAAAAAACAGGAGTTCCGGTCAGACAATATTCCAGGAGTATGCGGCAGTGATTAGGAATAGGAAAACCCTTGTTCATATGCCTCAGGTGATTTTTTAGACGAGCCGATTATAAGTCTTGATTTTGTCGGCTGAATGAATATTATGATTTAATGAATTTAACCGTGAAATGAATGTCACAGTACTTCCCTTTTAAAGCAAAATATCGAAATTATATAACATGGTATGTATAGTTAAATCTGTCATTATTATGGAGGCTACGGTAAGAGCAGATATTTTAGCATATAAGAATATTTATATAGCTTCTAAGTTTTAACAGCATTGACGTCCAATTAATTATCTAATTCTATAGCTAGCAATTTATTCTTCTTTATACCCATGATGAAAAATTTTAAATAGCTTACAGCCATCATATATTCCAGCTAAATAGCTTAAAGTACTATATTCTGCATTACTGACATCTGTCCATAATAAAAGTTCTTCAATAATGTTTCTTTGCTCTTTTAAAAGTTCCATATTGAGATAATCTTTCTCTGCCGAATCCTGTTTTTCACATGCTTTTTGATAATTCAAATCGTTATTTAATAAATTTCTGAGAGTTATCTCCTTCAATTCAAGCAACATCCTTTTTAATGCATCATTAAAATCCATGTTATCCATATTTATCCCTCCACTTATTTCTTTCACCTTGTTTTATCATAACACAACTGCAAATATAAAAAGTACCCAGATAGGAACCAATATAAAAAAGATTTCTCGATTGTCCAATATAAAATAAGCGATTCTTTATGTAAAAAAAGCACGAAAATTGATTCGTGCTTTTAAAATTCATCTTATTCAAAAGAAATTTGCATGCTTCGTATTATTGCTATGCCAGTATCTCCAGCATATGTAAGACCAAATTTCATGCAAGTTTGAAGTTCTTTTCACTTATTTGCTGATAGATATCGCCAACAAAGTAATCGTTCTTACTTATAATACCGCATCCTGTTCAAGTAATTTAATCTGCAGCTCATTTACGTTTAATTCTGATACTTTTATGTTCTGACTGATACACAAGGCCGCAGCCGTCCCGGCTGCCTGTCCTAAGGCAAAGGCACTTGGGGTCAGTCTTATTGCTGCCTGGGCTTCAAAGGAGGCGGATGCACATCTGCCGGCAACCAGCAGGTTATTGATATCCCTTCCATAAAGGATTTCAAAAGGCAGTTCATAATGTGTACCTGGTTCTGATAAAGCTGCACTTTCTGTACCTGCTCCACTCGGATTGTGTATATCAATGGGATAGGCACTCAGACATATTTTTGTTGGAAACGTTCTGCAGGATAAAATATCCTCTGCTGTCAGAGTATATGCCCCAACTAATTGCCTGGAGCTTCTGGCTCCGATTTTAGGCCCGGTGAATTCTAAAACAGCAGATTGGAAGCCCGGAATCTCACAGCGCAAAAATAAGTCCAGTTCAAAGCACTGTTTACGTCCTAAAGCTTCACCCTTACTCAGTTCTTCGGCATTTGTAGGATCTAAACCAATGACGCGGGTGGTATTTATAATCACTTCTCCGGGCACGTTGGTTTCAAATAATAACAGTTCTTCCCTTGGAAAGGACAGCTCTTTTCTATCGATTGCAGCTTTCATTTCTTTTGCAAAGCCTGCCACTGCAATGGGCATGCCGGAACGAATCAATTCTTCTTTATCCTTAAGCCTTGGAAATTCATTCAAGTGTTCCAGGATATGATTTTTTAATTGGCTGATATCCACGTTACAATATTTCACATTCATGGTCATGGGCTGCATCTTATGATCACTTTCACGCCCTTTTGTCATGGAGGCTCCGGACATATATGCTAAATCTCCGTCACCGGTTGCATCAATATAAATGTCCGCCTGGACTTTTGATAAACCCTCACAATTACATATAGTCACTTCTGATATAGTTCCCTCTTTACTTATCGCCTCCGCTACAGAGGTATGGAATAAAACTTTAACGCCTGCTTCTTCCATCATCTCATCCAAAACTAATTTAAGCAATTCACTGGAGAAAGGTGTCGTATAACTAACAAATTTCGTAGTGTCCTCTATATGACCGCAGCTGCCGTTCTTCTGTTTCAGCCTTGCTACGATCTCTTCCCCGATTCCTTTAATAATTTGCTTATCTCCGGTAAAGTAAGTCATCATAGGTCCGACTCCGCATAAGGTTAAACTTCCCCCAAGAAAACCACTTTCTTCAATTAACAGAGTCACGGCGCCGTTTCTGGCAGAGGCAATTGCCGCCGCACATCCGGATACGCCGCCTCCTGCTATGCATACATCTATTTTTTTATCCATTTTTTATTACTCCCGTCCACGTGCCTAAGCACGTATTCTAATCAGGACAGTGAAAACTATGCTTTTTATTTTTCACATTACTCCCGTCCGCGCGCTTTAGCACGCATATCATTTCTATCACTACTTACCCGGTTGATATATATGTAAGTCTTTTCCGATTCCAAATTTAACAAAATTCCAGCTATCCTTACGGGTTTTTTTAGGGAAACGGACCGGATCAGCAAAATTCTTAATTCCTTCATATTGACTGGGTGATATGAACCGGTAATCTCCGCCCAGATAATGATGAGGCCCGTAGGAATTGTAAGTACTGGGATAGCAGGTAATATCAAGTACATGGTGTCCGGGTTCTATTTCAAAAGGTATACTCCAGCTGCTTCCGTGAATATAAGCAGTTTGGTCATCAACCGAGATCTTTAACATATCTGCATAAACCCCTTCAACTTTTAAGGTGTCCGCCAAAATCAGTTCTGTATTGGTAAATTTTTTTGATATTGTGATTTTGGTACCAAGAAACGGAAAACCACTTTCTATAAAATTATCACATTTTATTTCTTCCATTTTACCTGAAATATAAAAGGGCCCGTCTGTAACAAGCTCCCGTTTCCCCTTATTTTCATAGCTCTCAGTGCTCAATACCCGGAAGTCACCTCTAACATATAGAAATGGCTGTTTTTCCACCGCTTTGGATACATCAATCTTAATAACCCAGAGTGGTTTCTTTGTTAATGCCTCCGGAATCTGATACAGATATCCGTCTTTGTCTAAATGAGCTTCTAATTTATGATCATTAAAAATAAGTCCATCTATTTTATCACTGCTAAAGAGATGGATGTTTTTTAGTTTCTCTTCATTCTGAACCTTTAATAAGCATTCATAAAGATCTTCTTTCTGTTCATTGAAAGGCAGCAGCAGCTGATTTTCACCACTGCTCTTATATTTCCAGGGAGTCTGTGCTATGGACAGCTTTTTATACTTGCAGTCCTTATCTTTTCGATAATCCCTCTGTTTTAAACTTTCTCTTGCCATGAGAAAGCCCTTACTTTTTATCTCCTTTAGAGAGTCTGTATTGTCCCATAAGCATCCGTTTGATAGAATGACTTTTTCATAAGTCATACTTCCGATCTTAACTCCGGCCGGGGTCACCTTTGCAAATTCTTCTATTATTTTCTCTTCTGTAACATCAAAACGTATCTGTTTACTATTACATTGCTCCGCAAACTCCATAAATTCAGTGGAAATCCTGCCTCCGGGGCTGTCCGGGACACCGCTGCCATCATGAACATTGACTGCTCTGGAATCATTAGGACGAAAACCGGCCATAACACCTCTTGTGGGTGCCACGAGTAAATAGCGTGTTTTTTTCTCTTCTTCTTTATGATAGGTTTTTTCCCATTGCCTGATTTCCTGCAGGATTCCTGCAAAACCACTCTTCCAGGTCATATGTAAGGGCAGCGACGGAGGCCAATCCCTGATTGCTTCTCCTGTTAGCTGAAATTGCTGCAAATGCAGGGCAAAAGTATTAATACCGCATTGTATCAGCCATTTCATATAATTGATGAAATCTTCCGGGGTAAGTCCCCAGCCGCTGCCTCCCATTGCTTCACATAAACTATCACCGTTCTGAAACTGTTTTGCAATGGAACTTGCAATTCTGGGATAGTAACCATTTCCAGGGAATCGTTCCAGCGCATCCACTGCCGGCACCGTTACATTTCTTAAAATCTGATAACAGGAACTGCTAAAGGATACCTGTAGATATGGATTTTCTTCCCCTTTTGTATGTGCAGCGTACTTTTTATTGTAGCGGACGCACCAATCGCGGACCGGACGATAAAAGCTTTCCACCAGAAGTTCATTTAAGGTCTCCCAGTACTGGTACCTTACCTTTTGGCAGTTTTCACCGTCTTCAAATAATTGATGTAAGGAATCCTCGAGTCTCTCCTGATATTTTTTCTCATAGACAGAAGATAATTCTTCGCACCAGGGTACTCCACCCTGTGTTATTGAAGCACCTTGTCCATTCAGATAACCCACTTCATCCTGAAAAAAACCTTCCACATAGTCAAAGGCTTCTTCCGTCAACCCTTTCCGGTACTTTTCAAAACTTTCCTCAAGGAATAGTTTACCGGCACGGGGGTCCAGTGAACTGATCTCATTTCTGGTTTTAACTTTTATACCTTGCGCGGTTTTATTTAAGTAATTGCTTCTTGCCTCCGGGTATCTTTTATTCACATCTTCGCCGGCTCTTCCGGACGGCCATCCGTTTTTATCATGAAGCCAGAAACTCATATTTAATGATTTGGCATATAAAATTAATTCCGAAAGAATATTCATATATTCATTGCTTAAATACTCTGTGTTATCAGGATAATTTCCGGGCTGAAATATAATACCATCCAAACCACACTCCTTCATTTGCAGCAGTTGAGGTTTCATTCTATCCAGAGCAAGCTTATCATTGATTGCCCAAAAACTTAAAAATTTTAATCTATCCTCTTTCATGCCAGATCTCTCCTGATTATCTTACTCTAGCGCTGCAGGTACACTATTTATATTTATTTTCAATCCCGTATTTCTTAATATAGCGCCATAAGGTAGTCGTACTGATACGCAATTCTTCTGCTGCCTTTGTCCGGTTGCCGCCGTATTTATCCAAAACTTTGATAATCGGAAGCGCTCTTGGATCCTGCAGACCCTCAAGTATGGAATAGTCTTCTTTTTTCTTGGAATTTGCACTTGCATACATCTGGTTCAACAGCTTTCGTATCACCTGCTCATCCAGTTTTCTTTGATTTGTGGTTAAGATCAAACGCTCACAAAAACATTCCAGCTGTATCAAATTACCGCTCCAGATAAAGTTTTTAATTGTCTTTTTTCCTTCTTCGGTTAAAACATAAAATCTGGAATACAAATTCATGTATTCTTTAATATACTGGCCTGCATAAAGCTCAACATCTTCCTTACGCTCAGAAAGGGGCGGAATATGCAGATGCAAACCGGACAGGCAGTAAAATAAGTCCTGGCGGAACTGATGTCCCTTCATTTTTAAACTGATGTCCTCATTACCGGATACGATGAGCCTGACATCCAACGTAGTGATCTTTTCCGCACCGTCTTTCACAAAGGCTTTATTCCGGATAACCTGATATAAAAGTACCTGATTATGAGGGCTTAATTCTTCTATCTCCTGTATGAATACCGTTCCCCGATATCCGGTTACCAGTGCTCCCGGATGATCTTTGCCGTTCCCAAAAAGCATATTAGCCTGTTCCGCATCCGAAAGGCCGCCGCAATTTACAGCAATAAACGGGCCGCTTTTTCTGCTGCTGTTATTATGGATACAGGCCGCCAGTTTATCTTTTTCCGTACCGGTTTCCCCTGTAATTAAGACAGGACTATTGGATTGAGAAAATACTTTAGCAAGACCCGTAACTTCTTCCATCTGGGATGAAGCATATTTTAACTCTTCAAACCTTGCTTTCGCCACATAGCCTTTTAGATACATTTCCTGGAGCTTATCATTTTCAATTCTGGTAGTACCGGATAATCTGTGGCTGTATAAAATGGCACCGTCAACGTCGCCGTTTACTTTAATCGGAACAAGGGTAATGGAAAGATTCTGATTATTCTGCTGGATTAAAGTTGAGTAGTCTTCTCGCTTATCAAGAAGTACATTCAGAATTTTTTCACGTTCGGCATCAGGAAGTATCTCCCAAATATAACGCTGCATAACGGTATTTTTATTAATACCCAATAACTCCTCCATAACCGGATTCATCATGATAACCTGTCCCTCCAGATTTACCTTGACAATACCGTTAAAGGAATATTCGGTAAGTACTTCTATATTGGCATTGTTTCTTTTTTCTACTTCCTGCGCATATTTCATTTGAATGGCTGTTTCAATGGCAACTTTTATGGAATCCTCTGTGGAGCTTAGAAACATGCAGGGAATCTGAGCCATTTCTGCCTCTAAACAAGCCATGTCTCCACCAATAACGATATCCGGTTTCGCTTCTATGGCTCGAAGTATGGCCTGATGAAAATCTTCTTCACCTTCTGCTAAAAAACTCAATAATTCAATATTAAAAATATGTTCGAAATAAGTCATGTCACAAAACATATTTTTTATACCCACTATACCGATTCTGGGTTTCGGTTTACTTACCCGTTTTTTTGCTTCAACAATAAGCAGGGCAATTTCTTGTCCTGTTAAAGTTATTTCCACTACGGGAATATTCGTAAAATTTTTAATTAATTGTGACTGAATGCCGCGGGCAATAATAATATTGGCTCCGTTTGATACAACACGATAGGCTTCATTCACTACGTCAGAGGACCTCACATAAGTGACCTCATCAATTTCATAGTGTCTTTTCTCCAACAGGTGTTCCACATCCAGTAACATTTTTTCCTGGGGTACAAAAATTACAATTCCCGACATGTTCGTTCCTCCTAAATTGCATATGTTTAAATTGTCAACTATTCAGGTATCACCCGAGCTTCTGCGAAGTTCGAGTGATTCGGCGTAACCTATGCAGTTTTTTTGCATAAACGGCGCATCAGCCTTTCAATGCTTTCGTTCATATGAACCGCCGTGACTAAATAATAACAAATATTATATCAATTATTCAGAAGTTTAACTATTTATTTTGATAATTCAGATTTTACGCTGTTTAATAACCCTTTCATATAACCAAAGGAATAGGCAAATGCGGAATATTTTCCTCCGCAGCTTTCCACAAAATCAGGCACATGATCAACATGAATGGTTCCGTCATAATCACAGGTTACCAATTGTTTCATGACTTGGTACATATCCATATAACCATCCTCTAATAAAGTTTCTTCAAAATAAGGAATCGTATTGCTTACATTTCTAAAATGTACTGCAAATACTTTCTTACGTCCTACAAATTCTTTAATATCACCCAACAGATCCCCGAAGGCTTCTCCGCCTTCCAGCCAGCAGCCGCAGCAAAGCTTCATACCCAGATAAGGACTGTCCTTTGCCAGTTCAAAAGCTCTGCGGTAACAATCGCTGTTATGAATTAAATTATGGATTCCAACCAGAGAAGGCACCGGCGGATCATTGGGGTGAAGCGCTATTTTTACGTTCGCTTCTTCACATACCGGAAGCACACAGTCCAGAAAATATTTAAAATTATTCCAGATATCTTCTTCTGTAAACTCCCTGCCGTGGGTGAAAGGACGTTTCTCAAGCTCTTTAATGTCAACAATTCTTGCCGGTGCCATCCTGGTATATTCACCAAGATCTGTCTTCGTTGTCAGAACATTATTGGGTTCCCAGGTCATATAGCCAACGGGAATACCAGCTTTTCCTAAAATACGCATGAAAGATATATAACGTTCGATATGATAATCCCGATCTTCCAATCCCAAATGAATGGAAGGGTTTTTGTAATTTTTGGTATTGCCGGCATCTGTAATCGTAAGTCCTAACTTTCCGGTACGTTCTTTTAACCGCATAACGGAATCGTAACTGATATCATTATCCTGAAATATAACATATACATGATCAATTCCCATCTGCTTTATAAATTTTAGCTGATCATCCGAATAATCTGAAGTAATACCATATTGTACTTTCATTCTGCTCTTTCCTTTTCTGATTATTACGCTTATTTTTCGCGTTTATCCAATACTTATGTGAAAAGTCCATAGTAATAATTAAAGTTATTCGCCGGCGCTGGGAATGAAGCTGATATAATATGGCTTCCTTTACTCTTTTGAAAGGATCGGATGTATCATATAATACACCCAATCCTGTGGTTGGAGTTTATTACGGCTATTTTGCAACAGCCATCCTTTGGGAGGTAATAAAGTTAATTTGCTATGAACCTAAGTAATTCTTAACTTCGTTGAACTTTAGTTACTTTTATTGACCGACTTTATAAGCCGATTCCGGTGTCCACTGGGTAGCAGATACCTGGAAGAAATTAGTGTCAAAAACATTTGACTGTATAAAGTTACAATTGAAGATGATTGATACTGGGAATAATAAACTATAATCCTGAACCATCATTTTGGCTGCCTTCTGGAGTAATACTTTCTTCTCGTCTATAGTTTTAGCTTCTCTTGCTCCAAACAATGCATCCTCATACTCTTTTGGATAATCAAGGATACCTAAATTTTTAATACCCTGAGAAGAATATAAACGAATATAATTGTTGGTAAAGTCCATCTGGCTGCTGCCGTTACCCATGATAAGACCTTCCATGTTATCTGCCTTCTGTTTTGCTGACATTTCCGATGAGTCCATTACATTAATATTAGCTGTAATACCAATCTCCTGCAAACAAGCCTGAATAGCAACTGCTATATCCTGATTCTTTTCAATGGTATTTATTACTGTTTCAAATCCGTTCGGGTAACCGGCATCTGCTAACATTTGTTTCGCAAGATCTACGTTATATTCATAGAATTCTGCGTCCGGATTATAGGCCCAGGAATCCTGTGTCGCAAATAACGGGGAGGCTACACCATATCCGCCGGATAGGGATTTCGCAATGTTTTCCCAGTCGATACTATGCATAACTGCCTGACGTACTTTTAAATCACCAAAAGGCTTTTCCTTATCTTTACTATTAAACAATACATATTTTATGTTAGCCAGATTTGCATTCTGTTGTGCGATATTGCTGTAACCCTGCTGAGTTAAAGTATTCGTAACAACCGGATCATATGTGGTAATGGTATCAATTTCACCATTCTGGAAAGCAGATACCTGAGTATTAGGATCCGGAATTACTACAAACTCTACAGAATCCAAGTAGGGTTGCCCTTCAATACGATACTCTTCATTTCTTACATATTTTAATGAACTGTCCTGTGTATAAGAATCAAATTTAAATGGGCCGGTTCCAACAACATGAGTTTTGCACCATTCTTCTCCGTTTTTGTCATAGGCTTCTTTTGAAACAATACGAACTCCACCGATTACAGCATCCCAGTTATTAGCCCAGGTATCAAAATGAATTACTACTGTTAAATCATCCGTTGCTTCTACGGATACCGGATTACAAAGCTCAGAAGCTTTACCGTTTTCGATAAATTTATCAAAATTCCATTTTACAGCTTCTGCATTACATAAGGATCCGTCCTGGAATTTAACACCTTCTCTTAATTTAATCGTATAAGTCAGCTTATCTGCATCTGTAATTAATTCCTGTGCAAGCCAGGGTGTTATTGAACCATCCGCATTTAATCTTCCCAGCTCTTCTGCCGCCGGTGATACATAATAAGGAACGCCTGTGTCAGGTGCCTGGGGTGGAAACAAAGTAGTTGGACCTTCCACTGCGGCTATTTTTAAATCACCGCCGTATTTACCATCACCTTTGGCTGTTTTCGTAGTATCTTTTGTTGACTCTGACGTTGTTTGTTTGTCTACAGCAGTCTGTCCGTCGTTTTTATTGCTGCCGCAGCCGCTTAATAATCCCCCAAGCAGCGTAATAGACATTGCTAAAGCTAATAATCTTTTTTTCATTCTACACTTCTCCTTTTAAATAAATAGTTTTTAGTAATTTATATATAATCAGAGCTTCAAAGAAAGACATTGGTGCTCCGATCATGTTTATCCTCTGTAATCTGTGGTACTTACATCCAAACCGTTCTTCTTACTCATATAAAAAACATGCAGCCTGATGATTTCCCCGTATATTTTTAAGTTCCGGAACTTCCTTTTTACACCGTTCCATCGCATGAGGGCAGCGGTTATGAAAAGGACAGCCCTGGGGGCGGTTTCTTATGCTGGGAACTTCACCTTTTATCTCAATCCGGCCTCTCAGTGCTTCTACAGCTGGGTCCGCCACCGGTACCGCCGATAAGAGAGCTTTTGTATAGGGATGTAAGGTATCCTCATATAAATCCAGACAATCTGCAATCTCTACAATTCTGCCAAGATACATTACCAAAATCCGGTCACTGATATGCTTTACCACTGCTAAATCATGTGCAATAAACAGATAAGAGATACCCAGTTCTGCCTGAAGTTCTTCCAGCAGATTAATAATCTGGGCTTGTATGGATACATCCAGGGCTGATATCGGTTCATCGCAGATAATCATGGAGGGATTCGAAGAAATGGCTCTTGCGATTCCGATTCTCTGTCTCTGACCACCGGAGAATTCATGAGCGACCCTGTCCTTTAGCGCCGGGTCCAGTCCTACAATTCGAAATAATTCATCTACTCTGGCATCATATTCCGCTCTGTTCTTAACTAATTTATGAACTAAAAGGGACTCCCCTACCACAGCACCTGCCGTCTGCCTTGGATCCAGGGAAGAAAAGGGATCCTGGAAGATCATAGACATCTTAGGCCTGAAAGGCTTTAACTTTTTGTCCGAAAAACCAGCGATGTCCGTACCGTCAAAAAGGATCTGTCCTTCGTCCGGTTTATACATTCTCATTATACTTCTGGCAAGAGTTGTCTTGCCGCAGCCGCTTTCTCCTACAATTCCCAGGGTTTCACCTTTTTTTAATCCGAAGCTGATATCTTCGATGGCTTTAATATCTCCGACCTTCTTATGCAGAACCCCTTCATAGATGGCAAAGTATTTCTTTACATCTTTAACCTCCAGACATAATTCATTTTTGATTTTTTTCACCGGAGCCGTATGGATCTCCTTATTCAAAATCTCAATTTCTTTTTTATCCAGCTCCTCTTTACTAAGGCAGCAGGAGGAAAAATGCTCCGGTTCCACTTCGATTAATTGTGGTTTACCTTTTTTCATACATTGATCCATACGGTATTCACATCGGTCATAAAAGGCACAATATACGGGTCTGGTAGCCGGATTGGGAGGCAGTCCGTCTATGGGGATCAGTACACGGTCTTTTGAATCATTTAACCTGGGAATTGCTCTTAACAAACTTCTTGTATAGGGATGCTTTGGATTTTGAAAGATTCTTATGGTATCGGTGGTTTCAACAACACTGCCGGAATACATCACGTAAATTCTTTCTGCATAACGCGCCACAATACCTAAATTGTGTGTAACAATAACGACTGCGGTATTGGTTTTTTTGGCGACATCACGAATCATCTCCAAAAGCTGGCCTTGGGTGGTTACATCCAGCGCCGTTGTTGCTTCATCTGCTATTAATACATCCGGTTCCGAAGACATTGCCATAGCTATCATAATTCTTTGACGCATTCCCCCGGAAAACTGCTGGGGATAATAATCAAATCGTTCTGCAGCATCAGGAATGTTGACCATTTTCAACATCTCAACTGCCTTTTTTCTGGCTTCCTCTTTATTTAGCTTTAAATGAAGCATTATATTTTCCTGAATCTGATAACCGATTGTAAGTACCGGATTAAGGGAAGTCATAGGTTCCTGGAAAATCATACTGATTTTACCTCCCCTGATATCCCGCATATGTGAGCCTCCTGCAGAATACTTTAAGAAATCACCCTCAACCCCGTCCATGTAAACTTCACCGCCTGTCACTCTGCCGGGAGAGGAGACTAACTGCAGCATGCTTAACATGGTAACTGATTTTCCACTGCCGGACTCGCCGACAATACCAATTATTTCACCCCGTTTCAGATGCATGGATACACCATCAACTGCACGTACGTCTTTACCGTCCATGCGAAAACAGGTCTGAATATTTTTCAGTTCTAACAGATTTTCCATTTTAAACGACACCTCCTGCCATTATAATTCTCCTCTAAGTCTGGGATCCAGGGCATCCCGGATACCATCACCAAACATATTTAAGCAAATTACCAATAATGCAACACATATACCAGGCGCTAAAGAAATAACCGGGTTTTGCAGCAGATAATTTCTGCCTTCACTAACCATTGTCCCCCAGGATGCGGTAGGTGCACTGATACCCAGTCCTAAAAAGCTTAACCCGGCTTCTGACAAAATGGTTCCGCCAACCTGCTGTGTCATAAGAACAATAATCGGTGAGATCGTATTCGGCAGCAAATGTTTAAACATAATTCCGATATTGCTGACACCCTGAAGCTTGCTGGCCATAATATAATCGGACTCTTTTACGGAGTAAACTTGTCCTCTCATCATACGGATATAAGCAGCTATATTAGAAATTCCAAGGATTATAGCAATATTGCGGATTCCACCCCCAAACACTGCCGTTAAGGCCATCGCCAGAATAATTGGGGGAATGGCACGGATCGCTTCTGTTAATCTGGTAATGACATCATCGATAATTCCACCGAAATAACCCGCTACCATACCAAGGACCGCTCCTATGGCACAAGCTATGATAACCGCTAAAAATCCTATAATTAAGGAAACTCTGGTTCCATATATAATTCTTGAAAATACATCTCTTCCATGCAAATCAGCTCCGAGCAGGTGCTTTACAGATGGGCTGGCTAATGATGCTGCAAAATCTACTTTATTTGGATTATAGGGTGCAAAAATAGGCGCACCGATTGCAAGCAGGATAAATAATGCTACCCCGACTGCTCCAACTACAACAACTTTTCTTTTAAATAAGATACGGAGGAATTTCTTGAATTTAATTAAATTTCCATTGCCGTTTTTGTTTGTTTCTTTTCCTTCCATCCTATCACCACCTATTCAAATTTAATTCTTGGATCAACAACTGCATATAAGATATCTGTTATTAAATTAACCATACAGGCAATGAATGCTGTTACCAGTACGCAGGCTTGTACTACCGGTATATCCCTTGAAGTAATTGCTTTTACAAAAAGAGAACCCATGCCCGGTATGGCAAATACTGTTTCCATAAACATGGAACCGCCTATTAATAATCCAAGTCTCATACCTAAAAGTGTAATAACGGGTATTAATGCGTTTTTTAAAGCATGAATAAATATAATCTTTTTCTCTTTCAGACCCTTTGATCTGGCGGTGCGGATATAATCCTGCCGGATAACCTCCAGCATACTGGAACGGGTTTGTCTGGCTATGGAAGAGATTCCGCCGATTGCCAGACAGAACAGAGGCATTATGGTAGTGGCTATACTCTTTCCAAAGTCCTCCCAGGGCCATACAAAACCAAAGGACGGCAGCCAGGCAAGCTTCATTGCAAATACATACACCAGTAAAATTCCAATCCAGAATTGCGGCAGACAGGCAGTAATGTTGGCAATTAAAGTAACTACGGTGTCAATGGGTTTCCCTCTGTATACTGCACTTAAAACTCCCAGTAAAACACCTACCGGAATACTGATAAAAAATGATAAGAACGTAAAATACAGGGTTACCGGCATACGTTCCGCCAATAATTGTATTGTAGGCATATGAAACTGTGTGGATTGTCCGAAGTCCCCTGTAAGTGCGTTACCAAGCCATGTAAAGTACCGGAAAATTACAGGTTTATCCAAGTGAAGCTCCATAAAAACTTTATTGTACATTTCCGGTGAAACTTCATCACCCAGCATTGCATATACCGGATCTCCCGGAATAAATGATATAAGCATGAATATGAAAATTGATATCAGGAATAAGATCAGAGCCATCTGAGCAATTCGCTTTACCACATATCTTCCCATGAAATACTATCTCCCTTCTTCCATAAATAATATATTTTTCAGGTTTTGCGTTGCAAAACACTTCGCGGTTCTGCTATTGATTTGTTAAATTAAATTTAACTTACTCATCTGATCCCTTAACTTTTGCTTTTCTTCTGCCTTGAGTTCCTGAATCGGTTCCAGACATTTTCCCACATCAAGTCCCTGCATAACAAGTCCTTCTTTAATCACCGCCGGGAAGGTTCCCATATTGCAAAGAATCCGAAGTGGTGCAAGATCAAATTGCGCTTTCAGGGCTCCATCTAAATCACCCTCCATATAACGGTTGTAGATACTTGCAGTTAAACTTGGTGCTATATTGGCACAGGAAGCAATGGCTCCTACCGCGCCATAACAAAGACCCGCATAAATCAGAGTATCCCTGCCAACCAAAACGCCGAAATTATCCTGATTTCTTGTAAGTCTGATATACTCTTCTGTATTTGTCATATCACCTGTACTGTCTTTCACACCAACAATATTTTCAATCTCAGCTAATCTGGCAATTGTTTCAGGTGCTACGTTTATATTGGTTTTTGGAGTATTATTATAAATAATAATAGGCAAATCCGTACTTTCCGCTATTGATTTGTAATAATGATATAATTCGTCCTGGGTCTGGGATATAAACATGGGTGTTAATACAGAAACCGCATCCACTTTAGCTTCTTTGGCAAGCTTTAAATATTCGATTACACCTCTTGTAGTAATGTGGTTTGCTCCTGCATAAACAGGAACCCTTCCTGCTGTTTCTTCCATTACGGTAAATAAAATTCTTTTCATTTCCTCTTCTGTAAATGCATAAAATTCTCCGGTTGTCCCAAGGGGAAACAGGCCATGAACTCCAGCTTCAATAAACCGGTTTACTAACTGTCTTAAAACTTTTTCATTTACTTTACCTTCTTGTGTCAAAGGAGTAATAATCGGTGGGATTACTCCATAGGGTCTGAATGCCATCTTATAGCTCCTTTTTTTTCTCTATTTTAACATTAGCAATTTTCTCATAATACTTTAACAAACTGCTATGATCTTCCTTCTCTAAACCATCTGCTTTTAAAGACTGCATAAATTCCATGACTTCTGCGGTTAAGGGCAGCGGTGCATTTACCATATGGGATGCATTTAATGCATTGTTCAAATCTTTAATATGTAAATCGATTCGAAAACCTGGTTTAAAGTTACGGTCAAGCATCATTGGTACCTTAGCATCCATTACGGTTGAACCTGCCAAGCCGCCGCGTATTGCTTCATAAACTAATTCAGGATCGGCTCCTGCTTTTACAGCTAAGGTCAGAGCTTCTGAAACTGCCGCTATATTTAAAGCAACAATAATCTGGTTCGCCAGTTTTGCTATGTTACCTGATCCCAGCTCACCGACATAAACCACCGAACCGGCCATAGCCTTTAAAATAGGATAATGTTTTTCAAAACTTTCCTTTTTGCCGCCAACCATAACGGAAATGGTACCATCAATTGCTTTCGGTTCTCCGCCGCTTACGGGAGCATCCATAAGTTCCAGGCCTCTTTTTTCTAAATCTGCTCCGATGGAACGGGATTCCATAGGATCGATAGAACTCATATCTATAATTATTGTACCTGGTTTTGCTGTTTCTGCTATTCCTTTTTCTCCTAAAACAGCTGATCTTACATGAGGAGAATTAGGCAGCATAGTAATGATAACTTCACAGTTTTCTGCAATTTCCGCACCGCTTGCTGCCGTCTTAGCTCCACAGGTTACAACCTCCGCAACCGCTTCCTTGTTAAAATCAAAAACCATCAATTCATAACCGGCTTTCAATAAATTCTTACTCATAGGCTTGCCCATAATTCCCAATCCAATAAATCCTATCAATTTTATCATCCTTTCCATTTGCGTCTTTCTCTATCCTTAAATGCTAACCCAGTATAACATGTGTAAATTGCTATATCAATCGCTATAAACGCCATTATTTTTTGTCTATTTTGTGCACTAAGCAATAAATTTCAAATGTTGAAACGCATTTTTCGATTTTTTCTGACAAACCTTTCATATGTGAAATATTTGTTGCGCATAATTACAGGATTAGAAAAATAGGATAAAAAAAGCTACTGCAAAATAGATTAAAAAACCTGCATACCTATGCAAGTAATATCTTTCTATTATGCAATAGCCCTGGCAATTATATGTTTCAAAAAATATTATAACATCTTTCTTAATCTTTCAGCGTAAGCAATACGTCCAATTCCGTTCAGTTAATGCTTCTTATTAAAACTCTACATTTCAAAACGGTATCTGCCTGATTTCACCGACACCAGCACCGCGTCCTCCACAAGGGAAAACCCCGTAATCCCGGAAAGTCCGTCGGACAGCTTTCCATTCTTAAACACAGGAACCCCGCTCTCTTTTACTTTATCCAGGCTGGCTCCCGGTAAATAGATATCTGCACTGCAGTTGCAGGGAATATCCGCTTCCAGGATTAGATTTGTACCCTGCTTTTCCAGGCGGGTTCCGATATGCCCCCGAACGGATTCATAGGAAGCTTCGGCATAATCAATTTCATTAAACAGACTGGGTTTTATAATAATGTTTTTAAATCCCGGCATGTTCTCATCGGGTCTCAGACCGGCAACATATTGAAACATCCAAGCTATAACACTTCCAAACATCGGATGGTTATGGGAGCCCATCTCCTTTTCCCAATACTCCCAGAGAGTCGTGGCCCCATTCTCTATCATATATCCAAAGCCCGGATAACTGGTCTGATTCATTATGGTATATGCCGTTTCTGCTTCACCATGCTCTGTCAGTACCTCCAGCATGTATAATGTCCCGAATATTCCCGTATCAAGGTGTCCGCCGTTTCTTACCATAATATTTTTTATAAGATTTTCCAGCACTCTGGCTTTATTCTCCTCCGGTACGCAGTCTGCTGCCAGCGGAAATACATCACAGCCTTGAATACCCGCATCATAGGAGCCGGTTTTCTCATTATAAAACCTATTATGGATGGCTGCTTTTAAGTTGCTGTGCAATGTTTCAAAATAATTCTCCTTCTTGTTATCTCCAAGACTCCCTGCGATTGCTTTCATGCAGGAGGCGGAAAGTGTATAAAAAAATGTGTTAACCAGCTCTTTTGATATCTCCATATTAAAACCGTCTTTTTTCCCCGGAACCTTATCAAACTGGTGGGGTACCACCCACTCTCCAAGACACCAGGAGCCGGGTTCCTCGCTTATGATGATACCCTCCTCGTCGGTATGCCTGTCCAGATAATCCATCCAGTCCAGCATCATTTTGTAATGCTTTTTAAGAATCCTTTTGTCCCCATAATACAGATACATATACCAGGGCATAAGGACCGCCGCACAGCCCCAGCCGCCGGGGCCTCCGCCTCCGCCGTAAAAGGGTACCGTATGAGGAATATAGCCGGATTCCTGATTCTGAGCACAGGCAATATCCTCAATCCACTTTGTATAAAAAGCAGCCATATCAAAACAAAAGATTGCGGACTGGGCGGTTATCTGGGCATCACCGGTATAGCCAAGACGTTCCCGGTGGGGGCAGTCACTGGGAACTCCGCAGTGGAGATTCCCCAGCTGGCTCCATCCATAGATCTCAAATATCCGGTTGAAGAGGCTGTTTGAACAGGAAAAACTGCCGGTACTTTTAACATCGGCATGTACGACAATTCCTTCCAGCTTCTCAATATTTACACCGGCATCCGGAATCACCTCAATATAGCGGAAACCGTGCCAGGTAAACCGGGGTTCATAGGTTTCGGTTCCTTTACCGGCAAGGAGGTAGATATCCTTTTGTATCTGCTGTTTCGAACCGGCACTGCCAAAATCCAGATTGCCCTCCTCATCAAGCTCTTCTGCAAAACGCAGCACTACCTTTGCACCGGAGTTCCCGGAAACTTTAATTCTTGCCCATCCGGATATATTACGTCCAAGATCATATATTTCACTGCCATTCTTTTTGCCAGATACCAGGACCGGAAGGATTGCAGAGATAATTTTGTCGGCAGGTGACATCTGCGCTTTCATAGCACCTGATGTGCCGGGTACCTCCAATGCTGTATCCCACTTTGTATCATCAAAACCGGACGTATTCCAGCCTGTCTGTTCCAGCCTTGCATCATAGATTTCTCCATAATATATATTATTGTAGGTAACCGGCCCATTTGTGTATTTCCAGCCATCCCCGCTTCCAAAAACCGTTTCCTTACCATTCTCATATTTTATATGGATCTGCAGCCAGAATTTAGGGCTATCATAAGCCATCCTGCCTTCCACATTCCTCCCGGTCTGGTTATACCAGCCGTTTCCCAGCATAATTCCAACCGCATTCCTGCCTGCTTTTAGCATAGAAGTGATATCATATGTAACGTAAAGTGCCCGTTTGGTATTGTTATCTTCAAAAGGATAAATCAAGTCCTTAAGCACCCGGTTATCATAATCGGTCCAGTTTGGGTCCAGAACATGATCCCCGGTTTTTTGCCCATTGAGATACATCTCATAATACCCCAGACCACAAATATAGGCCTGTGCCTGGTTAATCTTTTCCTCCAGGTCGAATTCACTTCGGAATATCGGCGAGGCCACTGCTTCACCGGCGCCAATCCACTTACATACAAAGTCCGACGGTTCCAAAAGGGCTGTCTCAAACATGGCGGTTTCACTGAAGGAACCTGGCTGGTCAACCTTAGAATAACTGCATACCCTCCACCAATATCTTTTTCTGCTCTCCAGTTTTGATCCTCTATATTCTATATCAACGGTTTCTCCGGAAATAACCTTACCGCTGTCCCACATGTCCCCTATGTCCTGGTTAATCAACTCTATACTGGTGGCGGCAATTATCCGGTAAGCCTGCTGCACCTGGCCTCTGGCCCTGGATTTCAACAGCCAGCTAAACCGCGGTTCTTTAATATCAATGCCTACCGGGTTCGTAAGATATTCACATTTTAAACTGTAAGGAGTTATTATCGCATTTGTTGTTTCCATCATCCATCCTGTCCTCCATGTCCTGTTATAAAAGAGGCTTTTGCCCCATAATTAAATTTAGCCCAATATAATTCAAAGAAAGTCCAGGAAGTCAGCAACTATTCTGGCTTCCTGGACGTTCGGTAAATATAAAACCAACCAATACCTTACTGCCGGATTCCTTTACTATTTATAATCTTACCATAGCCTTCAAAAGGATAATCAATTACCATTCTTCCTTCTTTGCAATCACCCAGTCCGCTGTAAAGGTCCGCCTTACCATCTTCACGCATGATGATACCCGTAGTAAAAGCACAATCCGCAAGGTGGGGTTTCTTTGCCGGCCCCGCGGGATAACAGTCCCTGGTACCAATGATTTTATAGTTATAAACCGTCATAGACGCCGGATCTAATACAAAGGACATATTCATGTAGGCCAATTGGTTTTCACCCGACGAATCCGTATAGCTATAACTTAGGTGTCCGATTACGCCAATTTTTCCGCTATCAAGCAGATAAGCCTGATTGCAGCCGCCCCATTCCCCATCTTCAAATAAGTTCTCAATAAAAGGAGCATTTTCGATGACCTCAGCGGTAAGTTCCTCCAGTGAATTGATGACAGAAAAGCCAATCATGGATTCACTGCCGTGTTTTTTAAGTATTTCCTCACTTCTGGGCCGGGAGAATACTCCTATCCTGCCATCCACGAGTTCCACCAGCCGTATGTCCTTCATATAGTCCGGCCCGGTGGTAAAATAATATAAATCATCTATAATAGTACCCCGGTAAAAATATCCGTAATATGTATCAAGTTCATTTCCTTTAATCCGGACATGGGTTCCGCCCAGCACCAAATTATCCCCAATTATACTGATATACGGGTCCTCCAGCTGATAAATCATAGAGTCGGATACCAGTTTCCATTCATCTCTTCCGGTTTCTTCAAACAACCTTATCCAGGAACGCATCCATTCCGTTCTGCGCTCAACCCGCCCAAACATATATCTCTTATCATTCCAGTAAAAGGGCAGTGAACAATTATAAACGTCATAACCGTCAACACCGTGAAAGGTAAGGAGGACAGCTTCTGCAATGCTTTTTGTTTCCTGAAACCTGCTTCTTTCTTTTAATATATTCATTGTGTATCTCCTTTTAAGATGAGAATTTTATATGGCTTATAGTGATAATTATCATTATAAACATTCTTTCACATTCAGGGGCTTGTCTTAACATCCTGGATAAATTCAGCATAACCTATGAAGGTTAATTTTGTCAAATACCATTTCCTACTTTTTAGCAGTGTGTTATCGTTTATATCCCTCTTATTTTAATTTTTTTAATATATACTTGCCTATTTCTTCAAATAAATTTATAATTTTTCTAAATACTATTTTTATGGGGGATCAATACTTTGGATGACGAATTAGAACGAATCGCGAAAATACCATTTAGTGTAATTATTTTAAATTTTTTCCTATTAGTTTTCACTGCAGCATATCTTCAACACAGAAAAAATTCACATCCAGGGGATTATATAGGTAACAGCAGAGGAATGAAAGTCTGCGGCTGGATACTTATTATATTTGCAATAATGCTTACAATTTCTATATTCCCTGATACAAATATACAAAATTATATAATGATTTGGAGTTTATGGGGTCTGTCCGGTTTTTATACGATATACCGTGCAAAAAGAATGATAAAGAAAGCAAATAAATGTCTTAAACGTTATCACCCACCGGTTGTTAATAAAGTAATCGATTATGACTTGGATATAAATATACATAATGAATATAATTTTAATGACGCTTTTGATTATAAAAGAAAACTGAAAGCTGCACCACGATATAAGGTTGTTACCTGTCCTAGCTGCGGGGCAAAGATGAAAATGAAAGCAGGAAGCGTTGTAAAATGCGAATTCTGCGACACACCTTTGGATTATCAAATGTGAATCATTAAAGAAAGTCTGTACAACAGTCAGCTTATCCTTAGCACTAACATTTCGTTGCAATTACCGGACGCTTTTTAACCTCCCAGCCTGTCTTTTCTGAAATAAACCCGGCTAGTTCCAGACCCATTCGGTAATGGGTCTGATAACCCGGATGCCACCGGCCGCCCCAACCCTCTACCTCGGGATGAATAAGACCCAGGTCAACCAGAAATACTTTTTTATTCCCCTTTTCATTAAAATAGGATACCACTTTATCCACACTGTTAAGATAGCTATTATTCATCGTACCTACGCAGCAAAATACATAGGGTACCGTATATTTTTCCAGAATATCTTTAATAAATTCTATATAAGCTTTAATATACTCCTCCTCAGCAATCGGAGTTGAATAATCATTCTGACCCAAATTTATCACAACTCCATCCGGAATATACTTGGCGAAATCCCAGGGTGTTGTATCTTTTCCCAGTGTACCGGAAAAGTGTACCGGCAGTCCGTTCCTGTTTCCCATGGCATCCTGTAAGACACCGATTCCGCAAATTGCCATGGTATGATATTCCGCATCCAGCATTCTGGCACTGATTCCAACATAAGACATATAGCCGTCATCTAGCTCCGGCGCTTCCGCAATCTCATGGGGATGACCGATACCGGCTCCGTCCGTAATGGAATCACCAAAATATTCAAGACGGATGCTCTTTTGCTCCGGCGGAGTAAGAAACTTTCCACCCTCCGGCAGTGAAAAGCCATGAAACTTAATACTTCCCGTTAAAATTCCCGTACGTTTTTGAATTTCTA
The DNA here is from genome assembly GCA_023443925.1 of Bacillota bacterium. Next base: position 23,840 of record JAEZSL010000389.1, read on the forward strand.
ATGTATGTTCCCCCGCTTCCAGTCCTTTTTCAATCACATATTCATGAACACCTTTTTTCAGATTAATCCAATTGCGGGCCACACCATCTACCACAATTTCTATGTAATCCTGACCTTGTGAATCCTCGGCTGTCAAATTGACCGCAGTACCCCGGAATGCTATAAATACCGCGCTGTTTACCCATCCGCACAAGGGGCTTTCTTCTTCCGACAGATCAAACCTTCCCATAAACCTTGCATGTTTCTTAAAACTAAATTCCATTTTGCCGTTCTCCTTTAACATCGATGCATTTCATGTAACGATTAAATCAATGTTTTAATTTCCAATTTACCAATCTGCGCCGGCTTTCTACCATCCGGCACCCCATGAAGATTTGCTGAAATCCCCTGAAAACCAGAAATTTTATTACGAAAAGAAACTTTTTTCTCTTTATGGCTGCTGTGAAATAAACGGACTTGGGATTTACCTTTATGGTGTAAAATTGTAACTGTTTCCACAGATTTATTATCACAGCAAAAAACCGTTAATTTATTATAATCCGGTTTACCAGACAGCCGCTGTACTAACAACGGTTCCCTGACCAGAGATTCTTCATATGGAATATATGCCTGCTCCCAATCAGAACTATGGGGCAGTATGGAATACCCTATCTTACATTTTCCCCGAAGCGGCTGATAGCCCCACCAGAAATTACTGTGGTACCCAAAACCTAAGGTCAGTGTAAAAAGATTATCTGTCAGTGAATATCCGTTTACATGATCGCAGAAAATTGTAAGCCCTGTATTGGTACTCTCCTGATAGAAATCAACATATCCATTGATAATATTATGCTTAATGTTTTTCCAGGAATCAAAACGAGTGTCTTCTAATCTGCTCTCATACACATCAAAGGGAGCGCTCTTTATCACTTTAACCCTGCTGTTTCCTAAGGGGAATTGTACTCCTATTTTATAATCCTCTCTGCAGGAGGATCTTTTTGTTCCGTGATATCTCTCTTCCGGTTCTGGTTCATATGGATAACCAATTTCCGTATCCGTGTCAAAATTAACTGTGGTTTCAAAATCAATACGGCGGTCATGGCGCCGTATTATTACGGTATTTTCAAATTCTATGCCTTTAAACTCCCCTTTAAAACAAAGCTTGGTATAAATAGCACCATGAGAGATCAGCTTAAATTCTACAGAAGTATCCATGCTTCCTATAAACTGTTTTTCAGCAATGGAATAACCACGCAAACTTCCAAATCCACTTAACCCTTCCGCATAATCCCGTTTCGTTTCCTTGTCATATAACCGAAGGATCGAACCTCCTTTGGTCAAGTCAAACACTATAGTAAAATAATTGTTGGATACCTCTACGGTATCTTTTGTTTGCTTTAAAACCATGGGTTCTTTCTTCTCCGGCATGGCAGATGGGACAACCCGGTAAGCCGAATAACCTATTCCATCAACGAAAGCTTCAAATCTTACCACCGCCGCACCGATGGAACCGTCTTCATAAAAACGGGTTGGATCAATTTGGGAATGTATTTCCTTATTATTTTCATCATACACCACCAGACTACGGACTCCAAAATCAAATCCCAGAGCAATTTCAGCCTGGGAGCTGCGGGGATTACCCACCGTATTATATACCCCCAGCCATATCTCCTGCTCCGGTGTGGCAGGAGAAGCCTGTGCTGTTACAGCAGTTGCAGCTGCAGCCATCGCAAATTCAGAGATTTTATCCAGCAGAGCACAGCAGCCTGCAGCCAGTGCATTGGACTGGAAAGCCCACATACGGGTGCCTTCTCCGCAAGTAGCACAAATATAACCGTCATGGTGCTGTGCCTGCATAAGCATTTTCCATGCTTCCTTTAGTAAACTATAATATGGTTCTAACTCTTCGTTGCCGTTACCGGCCCCGGCTATGGCCAGTAATTTCTCCGTCTGCAATATCCGGTTTTCCGCCTTTCGGACATTGCGAAGCATCTCCTGTAAAATACGGTTCCCCCAGGGAAGTGCCACCAGTACATCCTCCTGTGAAAATACTGCTTCTCCGCTGATCAGCGAGCCAAACCGGTTAAAATACTCCCGCCATGTCACATATTCCACATCAATGCCCTGCACCAAAGGCTTTGACGCCCATCCAAGATCCTGTAAACACATGCCAACGGGGGCCTGAATACCATTACGGTTACATTTCTCCGCAAAGTCTTTCACTAAAGGCAAATCATAACCGGAAGCTTCCGTAGCATTGCAGCTGATTAATTCTTCACACTCGTATCGCGGAACAGCCGGAATGGAGGAGCCGTTTGGACCATACAGACGAATGATTCCTCCAGACATCTTAGCCATATAACCGCCCCAGGCTGTGGGATTTTTCAGACTTAACCGGACATATCCAAGCTGTGTAAGTATCTGGGGCAGGGCTGATGTAAAACATGGTTCCTGTACTGCATAAGTATCCACGAAAGCTTCGGCAAAATGTACTTTTATGGTCTCAATTCCATAAAGCAGCTGACGGATATTACTCTCACCGTTGACGGCCCAGCAAAAGGGCTGTGCATAACTGCCGCTGATAAATTCCAGGCGGCCAGCTGCAGACAGTTCTGAAAATGATTTTTGCAGTCTATGATATGTTTTAGCATCATGGCTTTTTATATATTCCCAGGATTCCGGTTCGATCTCTAAACTAATTTTCCATTCCGGGTAAACTTCCATTGCATGGAGGATATCCTGCCAGGAGCCTTCCGGCATATGGCCGCGGATACCTCCATGATAGCCGTCTACAAAATACAATTTACTCATATTTATTGTGCCTTTCCATGTGAGATACCTCTATATAGTTACATTCTTAGCTGGTTAATTTACTATTGCTGGTCACCTTCATAATATACCCAGCCCTTACTGGTTTTGAAAATAATCATAGATAAAATTAAGGTAATCACTAATAAAACCCAAGCCATTGCAGAAGCATAACCCATAGAGTATTCTGAAAATGCTTTTGTATATAGATGATACGCGAAAAAGTAAGTTGAATAAGCCGGGCCGCCGTTGGTCATGATAAAAGCCTGGTTAAATACCTGTAATCCGCCGATTACCCCGGTGATCAGGTTAAAAAACAGGGTAGGTGTAATCATAGGCAATGTGATTTTTATAAACTGTTTGAATCCGCCGGCTCCGTCCAAGGAGGCAGATTCATATAAGGAGGCAGGAACATCCTGAAGTGCAGCCAGGTAGATCAGCATACCGCCGCCAACGGTCCACAGACTCATAAATATTAAGGAAGGTTTTGCCCATAGGGGATCCGTCAGCCAGCCGGGGCCTTCAATTCCAATTTTAGCTAAGGCTGTATTTAAAAGCCCAAAATTGGGTTCCATGATCCACAGCCACAACAAAGCGGTCGCAACCGACGATGCAATTGTCGGCAGGTAAAAAAGTGTTCTGAATACCCGCATACCTTTCACTTTCTGATTCAGAAGCATAGCCACTAAAACTCCGGCGGCTATTCCAAGAGGAACGCTTAATACCGCATAAAAACCAGTATTCCAAAGAGATTTAAAGAAAAGCGGGTCTTGGGTAAGCATATATATGTAATTGTATAATCCAATCCATTTCGGCGGTTTCAATGTATTGTAGCTGGTAAAGCTATAATACAGGGACGAGCAGATGGGATATAAAGTAAAAATAAGAAAGCCAAGAATCCAGGGAGACGCAAATAAATACCCTAAAATCCCTTCTTTCGTCTGCATACGTAATCCAGAACTTTTCTTTTGTCTGACCGCTGCTGATTTTTTGTTGTTTTGATGTATGTTCATATTAAGCTTTTCCTTTCCTGCATTACGGATTTTAGGTAATTGTGAAACACCAATGTTGCATCTATATACCTTACAATTAGTACAATTTCATAGCCAAATACGTCCCGGAGTGCAACTGAAGCTAGAAACAAATATAAATTATATGGTATATTTGGAAAACCATAACGTTTCGCAATTACCTAATTACGGATTTGATCACACTCCATAATTTTGGCAGTACCGCAAGCAAGCTTGCGGTATGCCAGGGAGCAAGTATATAAAGTACACCTCGCCGGTTTAAACCGGATCTTTGCAATCCGGTTTGCCAAGAAGCGGAGGACTTAATTACAAAATGAAAATATGATTAGTTCGTAGCTTCGTAACTCTTGATTTGTGCTTCAACTGCTTTCTGAGCATCATCAAGAGCCTGTTTGGGTGTTTTTAGTCCATTTTGGGCGGCCTCAATTTCAGGAGACAGCGCATTCCACCAGTTCTTTGCTTTCATTATGAACTTATTGGGTACTGCGTAAGGTAAATCCCCGACAATAATCTGCCAATCCGGATCTGCTTTAATTTCTTCGCTGGTTTCCATAGCTTTTTGATTGGCTACCGGCCATTTATTCTGAACAGCCCAATACTGCTGATTCTCAACATTTGTCATAAAGGAAACAAACTTCCAGGCAGCTTCTACTTTAGCAGGATCTCCATGATCAAATACTTCTAAATCGAAACCACCGCCGGTAGCTGCACGAACTCCGCCTTCTGCCGGTATCGGAATAGGAGCAAGACCATAGTCCATATCCGATTCTGCTAATTTTTTATAGAAGTCATTTACATTAACTTCCATAGCCACAAATCCTGCCAGGAATGGATCTATACCGGTCGTAGCGGAAGAAGACTTAAGAGACTGGGCCTGTTTAGCACCATACTTATTTGTCATGTCTACATACCATTCCAATGTTTTTAAAACCGTGTCGTTATTGATAATCGGGTTATCATTTTCGTCAAACAACTGTCCGCCGCGTCCGTCCAGATAATCCATAAAGGAAGCATTGCCTAGAGAAGGATGAAAGCCCATGACTTCAATGTTTCCTTTGGCGTCAAGTTTGGTCAGTTTGTCCGCATACGCTTCCAGCTCCTCCAATGTTTTCGGCGGCTTTTCCGGGTCCAGTCCGGCATCCCGGAACATCTGCTTATTGTAAACAAGCATACGGGTTCCCCATATCAGCGGCATGCCATAAATACCTTCCTCATAAGAAACATATTTTACAGCAGCTTCATAAAACTGATCCATGGCAAAACCATCTTTCTCAATATATGGTTTCAAATCAGCAAGAACACCGGAGGCTGCACGGAAGTTGCTGTCTTCCAGACCCATAAAGCCTACATCAGGACCGGTACCGGCCGGTATTGCCGTATCCATTTTAGATAGAAAATCAAAAAAACTGATTCCAAGGTCTTCTACAAAAACCTCATCCTGTGATTCATTAAAATCCTTAATCAGCTTATCATGTACTTCTTTAAATGCATCACCCTCCGGAAAGATATGCCAGTATGTAATCTTCACCTTTTCTTTTGGCTCACCGCCTGTCTTTTGTGTGTCCGTGCCCCCAACTGCTCCGGAACCTGTTGTGCCATCACTATTGCTGCAGGCTGCCATTGTCATAACCAGCAAAACAGCTAATAATACGGACAAAATCCTTTTACTGAACTTTCCTAACATAATTTTTCCTCCTCTTGAATATTTGATGTAATTTATTTTTTCAGTCACTGATTAAAAATAGATCTGTGGCCGAATAAATACGGATTGACTTGTCAGCCTTTGATTCCTGTAAGGGTAATTCCTTTGACAAAGTAATTTTGAAAGCTGAAAAATAATACCAGGGTTGGTATGGCCGTCACAATGGAGGCTGCCATCAAAAGATTCCACTGAACTCCCGAATAGCCTTTAAATGCACGCAGACCAAGGGCAATTGTATATAACTTGGGATCTGTCAAATAGATTAATGGCCCAAAGAAATCATTCCAGGATCCCATAAAAGTAAATATGGCTATTGTTGCAAGGGCCGGTTTACAAAGCGGCATCATTACCTTAGAAAATATTCTTATTTCCGAACACCCGTCAATTCTTGCTGCCTCAGCCAATTCATTGGGCAGTGTCTTAAAGAATTGCCTCAGCAGGAAAATGTTGAAAGCACCGCCGCCGAAAAAGGAGCCTGCTACCAGCGGCAGATAGGTGTTTAACCAATTAAATTTCTTATAAAGTACAAATAAAGGTATCTGTGTAACCTGTCCGGGTAACATCATGGTAGCCAGCATAATAATAAACCAGATATCCCTCCCCTTCCAGCGAAGTCTTGCAAATGCGTACGCCACCAAGGATGAGGATAAGATGGTTCCAACCATATTGATGCCGGTGATAATTAATGTATTAATGGTGTATCTTCCAAAGGGCATTACGGTCATAGACTTGATATAGTTTTCGAAATGAATCTCTGTCGGAAAGAAATTAGGCAGAATCATTTCTCTGTTATTTTTCAGAGAAGTCATAAGCATCCATATAAACGGAAACATAAATAGTATGCTTAATGTAATTAATAGAAAATATATAATCACATCTTTCATTGTTTTTTTCCTCCCCCGTTTACGAAAATAACTTCTTTGATAACTTGTTTGTTCTATAAGAACATTTTGACTGCTCACACTGTTACCTCCCGCATTAATGTATACTTTATTTGTCTATTAAAACATATTTATATGCTAACACGTGACTTGATATTCGTCAATACATTATAGGTTATTTTTTAATTTTTCTCTTTTGTTATTCATTTTGTACATTATTACAAATAAATTTACCAAAAAGCATATATAAGCCTATTTTATTGTATACTTTTTTAAAAACATGTATTGTGTGTAACTCCTTTACGATATTTATATAATAAAATACGGATTTTTTAATTAAGATTGATCCGGCCGAAAACTAAAAGCCGCTCTGAAACCCCTAAAAACAGCACCTTACCGTCTCCATAACATTGATATTAACTTGACTTTTCTCAATAATATTGTATACTTTAATTAGTTTGTTTTAAAATCAAATCAAATGAGTTATAAATTGCATAAGTCGTATTATTAATAGCAGAGGAGGGTTTAAATTTGGAGAACGAATTAAAGTATGAGACAGTAAAACAAGCAATATTAAATCAAATTCAAACCGGTGAGCTTCGGCCCGGTGATAAACTGCCCAACGAAGAAGACTTTATGAAACTTTTTCAGGTAAGTGGGATTACAATCCGAAAAGCTTTGACCGAATTAGCAAATGAAGGATATATCGTAAGAATTAAAAGAAAAGGATCTTTTGTTAATGAACTAAAATCCACAGCCAATTCAAGTCATTTAATTGCATTAATTTTATCAGCTGAAGATTATTATGACATATCTTATATGAAAATCATTAAAGGTGCCCAACGATTGGCGGCAGAATTCAACTACTCCTTAATCGTTGAATGGAGCAGTGAGAATCTGGCGGTGGAACAGGCATCGATTCTAAAAATATTGGACAGGAATGTCGACGGTCTTTTAATTTATCCCTTTGATCCGGTCAAAAGCCAGAATAATTATAAATTAATCGAACAAAAAAAAATCCCCTATGTATTAGTAGACCGTTACAATATAGATCACCCCTGCTATTTTGCAGGCTGTAATAACCATGACGGAGCTATATTAGCTACCAGAGAGTTGTTGCGCCTGAAACATACCAAGATTAAATTTGCAAGTTACCACTACTTTCTTAATTCCGAGCAGGAACGATATGACGGGTTTTGCAGTGCGATGCGCCAGGCAGGACTTCCGGTAAATGAAGAAAGCTTATTAACCAGCATTGATTATGATGAACTGGCACAAAGTATTCTGAAACGTGAAGTTACCGCTATCTTTTGCAGCAACGATAAACTTGCTGTTAAAATAATTAAACAATTATTGAATCATGGTATTAAAATCCCACAGGACGTATCCATAATGGGCTTTGATGATTGGGATAATTCCAGAGACCTGCCGATACAATTATCCACGGTCAGACAAGTCTTTGAAGAAATCGGCAGCAGTGCCGCAAACTTGCTTATTAATGCAATCCAGGGCAAGGTTCAGGGGGGGAATACCAAAGTATTATCCGGTGTTTCTTTAATTATGCGGGATTCCACCAGTGTAAATCCCTATGCTTGATAAAGAAACAACTTTTTACAAAGGAAAGGAAGAATTTATTATGAAATTTGATTTTATACCTATGAGCCGGCGTCAAGGTCTGTTTCATCAGGAAGAAGACGGAATCTCCTGTTTCCTTCCCGGCAGTGCGGTTAGTGTACGTTTTCAGGGAATGGAAATCACCGCAGAAATTGAAGATATGACAGTAAACGGCAAAACCTGGATTAACGTTTATATCGATAATCTTCCTGTACGGGTCATCCGTATCGATCCCGAGAACCGTTTCTACCAGCTGGCCGACGACCTAGAAGACTGCCCCCATACATTAACACTGCAAAAACGCACCGAAGCTGGCTTTGGTTGTATTAAATTTGTCGATCTGACAGCGGAAAGCGGATTCTTTATAGACCCTCCTGCACCACTGCCCCATCAAATTATGATTATAGGTGACTCCATCACTTGCGGTTACGGCAACGAGGCGCAAATACCAAGCGACTGCGATGCATCACGGGAGAATAACGCATTGGCATACAGTTCTCTCACCGGGCAGTATTTGAATGCCGAGACCTTGATTGTAGGTGCGTCCGGTACCGGATGTTATCAGAATTACGGCGGAACCAAAGAAGGC
>JAEZSL010000395.1 GCA_023443925.1 Bacillota bacterium
AATGACAAGTCTTTACCAGCCAGATAATAAATAACTGAATTTAATTCTTTGTCATCCATCGAAATCAGCACACCTGTAGCATAAGGGGACATAGCTCCTGGATTTCTGCCGGACGTATTTAATTTAACCTGCTGCACAACAGGTTCACTATCTAACGGCATATAGTACAAGGCTTGGTGCCATGCACATAAATATAGTATATCGTTGCTGATACAAGCTTTTACTGGCGTAAACTCTAATTGACTTGACAGATCCGTTACAGCCATATTGTCAAGATCAATTTCAGCCAGCTTAATTTTGTTTTGATCTGTAAAAAATATTTTAGTATCATATGCAGCTAAGAAGGTCAAAACATGATCACTTGGAAATAAATCTCCCGTCATAGGAGTTGTTTTACTGGTCTGCAAATTAAAATCAAAATACGCATACTGTCCAAACGTACCGTTTACTTTCTGAGATGTTTTAAATATAACATGATTACCCATAACCATTTCTATATCCGTATAGTCTCCGGATTTTACCGTACAAAGCACTTTGCTGGTTCCGTCTGAAAGAGAGTACGAAATGAGATTACGGTCATCAACATAATAATAATACTCATTTTGAAAAAAAGCAGACACACCTCCGTTAACAGGCAGTTTTTCTACCGGTTCTTTCTTATTCATGCCATTATCTAAATGATATACAGCTCCATCGCTTTGTAATGCAAATAGATCCGATTCGCTTTTAAACAGCGAGATGTACTGCCGGGTGTGATTACAGCCTGCCAAAGACATACTAAAAATAGTAACAATAAATATAATTAATTTAAACCAAATATTATGTCGAAATTTTTGATCATGCATCCAATCATCTCCTATATTACATCCTATGACTATTCTATTACTATTCATTCTGGTGATTATATAATACATTAAGAACTTTAATTAATCAAAATACTCCACATCCTTGTACATTGGAATCACCTCTCACCCTCATGAAATGTAAAATATTAACTTCGCCCTACTACTCCATCTTAACACTACTACGCAAAATGTAAATATCCTTTGCGGATTCTACATATTTTTTGCAGATTCTACATGTTTTGTAGATTTTACATGTCTTCTAGATTTTACATGTTTTCTAAAACTAATTGTTTGTAGATTCACTCCAGAGCCGTTGCTGTTTCCATACTGATTATAGAAGCTACATAAAGTATTTTAAAAGTATTACACATCTAATAATCATAAAAAGAGAAGCGTAGAAACATATAAATACTATGTTTTCACGCTTCACTTTAATGTAATAAAATATAGTCTAATGTTAAAAGCTTATTTCATTAACTCTTCCATTTCATCTAACAGCTTACCGAATAAATCCAGAGCCTGCTGCACCGGTTCTTTGGTGCTCATATCCACACCGGCTTTCTTAAGCAGTTCAATAGGGTAATCTGAGCCGCCGCCGCTTAAGAACTTATTAATATAATCGTTTACTGCAGGTTCGCCTTCCTTTAGAATCTTACGGGACAAAGCGATGGCTGCGGAATATCCGGTTGCATACTGATATACATAAAAGGCGTTATAAAAATGAGGAATTCTGGCCCATTCCATATCGATTTCAGAGTCAATCACAATGTCGTCTCCAAAATAAGCGATATTCAGATCTCGGTAGATCTTACACAAGGTATCGGCAGTCAGAGCCTCTCCCTCCAGGGATTTCTGATGGGTAATCATTTCAAACTCAGCAAACATAGTCTGTCTGTAAAGGGTAGTTCTGAACTGTTCCAGAAAATGGTTAATCAGATATGCCCTCTCCTTTTTATCCTCTGTTTTACCCAGTAAATATTCCATTAACAGAGCTTCATTACAGGTTGACGCCACCTCCGCCACAAAGATCCGGTAGCCGGCATAAGTAATAGGGAGAGCTGCATCCGAATGATAACTGTGCAGTGCATGTCCCATTTCGTGTGCAAGGGTAAATACGTTATCCAGGCTATCCTGATAATTCAGTAATACGTAAGGGTGTGTGCCGTAGGCTCCCCAGGAATAAGCACCGCTTCTCTTTCCTTCATTTTCATAGACATCGATCCAATGGTTTTCAAAGCCTTCTTTTAAAACAGCCAGGTATTTCTCACCCAGGGGTTTCAGGCCGTTATATACCAGTTCCTTTGCCTCTTCAAAGCCTATCTTTCTATTGGCATCCTTTACAATCGGTGTATATAGATCATACATATGCAGTTCATCTAAGCCCAGAAGTTTCTTGCGCAGAGATACATAACGGTGTAAATACGGCAGGTATTCATGAACCACTTCTATTAGTTTGGTATATACGGATATGGGCACATTGCTTTTATCCAGTTCCTTTGCCATGGTGGAAGGATATTTTCTGACCTTTGCATAAAAGGCTTCCTGTTTTATATTGGCGCTAAATGTGGCTGCCAGCATATTATTGAATTTCTTATAAGTTGCATATATTGTCTGGAAGGCATCCTTTCTAACTCTCCGGTCAGAACTTTCCATAAAAGAAATATATCTGCCAGGAGTCAGTTCTACCTTTTCACCGTTCTCGTTTTCGATCTGTGGAAATTTAAGATCCGCGTTATTAAACATGGAAAAAATGCTTCCTGGTGCATCTGCCATTTCTCCAGTATCCGCAATCAGTTCTTCCATCTCTGTCGTAAGTGTATGAGGCTTTTGTCTTATAATTTCCTGCAAAGCAAATTCATAACCTTTTAAATCTATATTGGTATTCAGAAACTCCCTCAAAGTTTCCTCAGGGATACTCAAAATCTCGGGAACCGCAAACGCTGTTGCACTGCTGATCTGAACAGAGAGATTCGTAGCCTGGTTGGACAGCCCCTGATAAGTGCTTTCAGAAGTATCTTCATGATATTTTTGATGTGCATAAACATAAACCCGCTCCAAATGCAGAGATATTTCGTCCTGCAGCTTATAAAATTCCAGCAGCCTGTCTGCTGATTCTGCCAGCGTTCCCTGAAAGGCACTGATCTTCGGAATTAATTCCCTGGTCAGATCGAATTCCTTTTTCCATTCCACATCATTTGGAAATAAATCTTCGATGGCCCATTTGTAATTACGATCTGCTTCTTTCCTTTTTTTCAGCTTTTTATTCTCCATATTATTCCTTTCCCGGATTGAATTTATTTGAAATCCTCCTCATTCCGCCAGTGCGCTTAATAATCAGCCACCTTTTAAAATGATACTCCAGTCCTTCATAATTTATTCTATTCCTATCTCATGGAATATTATAACATATTCTCCGGTTATATGAAAGCGATAAAACCCAATGTTTTACATACATGGAACTATTTAATGAAAATACTTAAAAGGACTGCTCATCTAATCCGGCCCTTAATTGAAATCTTAAGCATATCCGGGACATCTGTTAAATAGATTATAGTAATGATTTTATTGGAGGAAGATAATGCATAAATCGACCCGGGATAATAAGACCTACAAGAAATACAATAAAAAGAATAAGCTGGAACAAACATCTTATGTGAATCACAAAATACTTTTTAAGGCAGGAATCGTCCTGTTTCTGGCAATTATACTTACTTTTCCTGCTTCCTCCTACGCCGGTGCAAAAAAGGGCCTGCTGCTGTGGTTTAACACGGTACTGCCAGCCTTATTACCCTTTATCATAGTTTCCAATCTGATAATCGGCTTGCAGCTTACCAGACCTTTAAGCAAAATTCTGTATCCTTTATTCCATTTTTTGTTTGGTATCAGCCGTGAAGGATGTTATCCGGTTTTAATTGGATTTTTATCCGGTATACCGGTAGGAGCCAAAACTGTAGCCGATTTAGTGGAGCAAGGGAGTATCAAAGAAAAAGAAGGCCAGTATTTATTGGGGTTCTGCAATAATGCAAGTCCCATGTTCATCATGAGTTATATCGCTATCTCCCAATTAAAGCTGCCTTCTATCCGTTTACATTTACTGCTTATCATTTATTTATCCGGTATCCTGTCTTCCTTTCTGCTTTTCCGCATCCTTGACGGAGGTTTTATATACAAAAAAGAAGTGCTTTCTGCCATGGATTACGGACAAAACAACGGCATCAGAAATGGACCTCCAAAGTCCTACTTTACTTTGCTGGATTCCTCCATCATGAATGGTTTCGAAATCATCACAAAAGTAGGCGGCTACATAATATTGTTTTCCATTCCGGCTCAGATTATTTCGGTTATGGGCACAGGAGACAATTATCTGAAATTACTGGCAACCGGATTGCTGGAAATTACCACCGGTATAAACCAAATCAGTTTATCAAGTATGGAGATGGGTATGAAAATAGCCTTAATTACAATGATTACAGCTTTTGGCGGACTATCCGGAATCGCTCAGACCAAAAGTGTAATCAATAATACAAGGCTATCCATTGGTGTTTATATTAAATCAAAACTTTTGCATATGCTGCTGGCATTTATATTAATCAGCTTTTATATACGGTTTATACTATACTAATTCTTCGTTATGTAATACGGTTGATACTGTACTAATTATCCGTTATGTAATGCGGGTCTATACTGTACTAATTCTCCGTTATGTAATGTGGGTCTATACTGTACTAATTCTCCCTTATTTTACGGTTAAATACTTTACTAGTCAATGTCTTCGAGGAAAGTATTTTCATCAAAATTAAAGTCATCATCTGCATATTCTTCATTGGTACTAACGGTTTCACTGCCTTCAGCCGGATATTCCTGGCCGCTGTTAAGCAATTCGTTTCTATTATTGATTACAATATCCAGATTGCCTTTTAGTGCACTTAACAGATTCTCATATTTAGCGCGGCTGCTTTCATAAGCGTTGGTCAGAATGTTCTCAACATCTGATAACATCTCTTCCGTATATACCAAGGCACCTGAACGAATTTGGTTAGCATCATTGCTGGCCTCGGCAATCATCCGATCGGCCTCTGCCGCAGCTTTGCTAACCATGTCATTTGCCTGCTGATATGCCTGCTGCATAATTTCATGATCGTTAACGAGGGAATGGGCCTTTTCTCCAGCTTCCGCCATGATGACAGCAGCCTTTTCTTCCGCATCCGCAATAATAGCATCCCGGTTGGATATAATCTTTTGATATCTTTTTATTTCATCAGGAGTCCTGAGCCTTAATTCATCAAGTAAATCATATAATTCGTCCTTGGGTACGATTACTTTCGTTGTTGAAAGCGGCTGCATTCTGCAGCTTTCAACGAATTCATAAATATCTTCGATTAACTGCTCTATTCTACTGGCACCCATATTAACCTCTCCTTAATTTGTTATATTTTTCATAGATAGACTGCACAATACAAGCAGGCACAAACTGTTCTATTTTTCCACCGTAACTGGCAATTTCCCGTACCGTACTGGAACTAAGATATGCGTATTCCACACTGGTCGTCAAAAAAACCGTATCTACTCTTGGATTCATCTTATGGTTGGTCTGAGCTAGCTGCAATTCGTATTCAAAGTCTGTAATAGCTCTTAAGCCTCTTACTATTACATTTGCATTTTTCTCATCTGCAAAATCAACCAGTAATCCCTGGTAAGATTCTATGGTAACATTAGGTATCTCCATTGTTACTTGTTCTAAAAATCGAACACGTTCATCAGAAGTAAATAAAGGTGATTTACTGCTATTTTTTAAAACCCCAATTATTAATTTATCTACTAACTTTGAAGCACGTAATATAATATCTAAATGCCCCAGCGTAACCGGATCAAAACTTCCGGGATATACACCTATTCTCAAAATGATTCCTGCCTTTCCTAGCGTCGTGTCTTTCCTTCGAGCCGGATACTGGCTAATATAAAAATTTGAAAAACTTCAGCTGCTATCACATATTTTAGCCTAACAGGCCATTTTAAACATGTCCTATTTTAGTTCAATAAATACATGTTTATTTGATTTATATTCTTTTACTTTATATATTTGAAATCTGGTATCAGCCAGATATTCAAAATCCGTATCCAGTGATGCCTCCACAATGATCATCGTGTCACAGTATATAATATCAGAATTTTGCAGAGCTTCCAACACTTTTTGCTCCCATCCCTGATTATATGGAGGATCCATAAAAATGACATCAAAAACTTTACCTTGTAATTCTAAAGCCCGAACAGCCGATACGGCATCCATGATAATAACCTGAGCTCCTTCTTTAAGGCTGGTATTATGTAAGTTATATTTGATACATTCCGCAGCAGCTTTTGAATTTTCTACAAAGACGGCAGATTTTGCCCCTCTGCTTAATGCTTCAATGCCGATTGCGCCGCTTCCGCTGAACAAGTCAAGAAAATCACAGTCAGCTAGTACCTGATTTATCATATTAAATAAAGTTTCTTTTATTCTATCCGTAGTCGGCCTGGTATCCAGTCCTTCGATGGTCTTTAGTTGTAATCTTTTGGCTTTACCTGCAATAACTCTCATTGTTTACTCCACTTTTAATTTCATACATGAATCCTGATACGGAAAAAATCAGAAAACTCTAAAAATATCTATTAATATTGTATAATATAAAATAGTTTTGTCAACTTGTTTTTCGCTTATTAGAGCATTTGTACTAGTAACTGCCCGCTTTTTTACAAATAATACAGATGCTTTATAAATAAAAAACTTCTAAAACTATCCATCTTTATATCCAAATATTGTACTCCAAATAGCCATATAATTCAACTGATAATTCCTGACAACAGCGGTGAGGAGTAAAATTAATTAAACTTACTATTGATAAACCTATAACTCTCAAAAATCAGGTATCCACAAATTTCAGACGAAGGGATTAAGTTATCCACATTACACTTCCAGAATTCTCCTTTT
>JAEZSL010000406.1 GCA_023443925.1 Bacillota bacterium
TCGGCTTTTGATACGCATTCATCGAAACTCTCTTCTTCCTTAAATTCCGCAACACCTATGGTTATGGTAAGGTTAATTTCAACCGAATGCTCCAGTTTGACAACGGTAGCTCCGATTTTTTGCCGGATTTTTTCTGCAGCTTCAAGAGCTTGTTCATAAGTTTTATTCAACAGCATAATAAGGAATTCCTCACCGCCCCAGCGGCATACGATATCTCCGATATTCACATTCTTTTTCATGATTTCGGCTGCCTTAATCAACACCATATCCCCGGCAGCATGCCCGTAAGTATCATTGTATTGTTTAAAATAATCAATATCACCAATTAACAAACAGATAGGTGTCCGGTTTACCTGATTCTCCGTTATATTTTCATTTAGTTTTTCCTTAAACCCCCTTCGATTATAAGTTGTGGTAAGAAAGTCCATTTTCGCCGCACTCTCAAGGAGTATCTGATACGACTTCAGTTCGTCAATGGTATCTTTCAAAAGTTTTTCCGTTCTTTTTCTTTTATCTAATTCGCTTAAAGCCAGCAATAATAACAGACAAATTAACATAATAGGGAGAGTAGTAAACAGTGACTGAGAAATTATAGACCAGACTGGTACCCTGAAATATAAACTCCAGGGGGCATTGCCCAGCCCCAGGGCATAAACATAATAACTCCCGATACGGTCTATCTCATACTGATTTCCATGCTTCATATCTGAAAGTGAACCCTCCGATATATTTAATAACCTGTCAATCTGCACGGCCTGATTGTTTAAGGAATTCATTTTTCCTGAAGCAATTACTGTGTCAAGGTCATCCACTAAATAACTCTCATACCGGGATTCCATCATTTCACCAAAACTCGAATTACTAAAATCAATGGTTACTACCCCCATAAACCGGTCCTTATTATAAATCGGAATGGAATATGTAATAATCAGCTCTTTCGTTGTTTGATTTATATAAACCGGAGACCATACGGGCAGCCGGCGACCGTTATATTCCGGTGAGGCTTTCGTATAAAAAATCTGCTGTTTAAGTTCTTCCGAAAATTTAAACTGCTCTGATAAAATATACGGATAACGGTTAATAAAGTTATGACTGCTTATATAACTTAAATACTTAATATCGGAAAATTTATTATAAAGTTTATAAAATATGTCGTTAAGCTGTAATGCCAGATTTAATTCTTCCAGCAAAAATCTGGATTCAGGTATGGGACCGATACCTGTTATATTGCCTGCCTTAAGGGCAAGTTCTGTTTCCTGAACGGCATCCAAATGATAATAATTCTGTTCGGCATTATATTTTAACATGCTTAAGTATTTCGATTGACCGGTTCTGCCGCTTAAGAAATGGCTGCTGCCGAATTCATAAATAAAATCCGCATAACCGCTTATTAAATCGATGTGCCGGTTTAAAATGTCCTCTTTAGACAAAGCAGTATTTCTGAAATCGTTCATTAAGGATTCATATTTGCTCTGAAAGGTAATTATATTACATATCAGTATTAATATACATATGGCAGGCTTTTTTAGTTTTAACATAATCTATCTCCTAAGCCAGATAAAACTTCGTGTTATAAAGCAGCACCCCTGTTAATAACACGCTGTTATACATGGTGCGGTTTACCGGCTCTCCCTCAGAATTTGATTATCCCCACCTAATTATTGCACACTAACTCCCATGGCATAAAGCATCTGCTGGCAGATGCTTTACTGCCTCAAATCAGGGTGTGAAATGACTTTATTTCACACTAGCTCCCATGGCATAAAGCATCTGCTGGCAGATGCTTTATGCCTCAAATCAGGGTGTGAAATGTCCTTTATTTCACACTAGCTCCCATCAAAGTAATGATTTAAGGCACCTGAATAGAGTGCCTCCTACGATGTAATTAATATCTGTCATAATATCTTTGCATAATTACCTAAAAAAAATTTATCTTATCTCTATTTTAACTAAACATCTGCTTTTTTTCAACATTTTTTTACAAGATTTTGTCTGATTCTCCTTTTCTTTACAAAAAAAGAGCCTGCTTTACCTGCCAACTCCCTTATTATTACCAATAGCAAAGCTGGTTTATGCAGACTCTAGTTATTATTAAGAATTATGTTGCTCCAGGATATCCAGGATTTGTTTCTTATATTCCATGAATTCATTACTTACCGTAAAGGCTTTGCTCCTGGGACGGCTTTCCTTTATCCGTATTTCCTGCGTTATTCTTCCCGGTTTTCCCGTCATAATATAAATACGGTCAGACAGCAGGATTGCTTCGTCAATATCATGGGTTATAAATAAGGTAGAAAGCCTTATCTGCTCCATTACCTCCAAATACCACTCGTGCATGCTGCCTTTTGTAATGGTGTCCAAAGCACTGAAGGGTTCATCCAGTAAAGCCACCCGGTCGGAAAAGAGATAAGTCCTTAAAAGTGCAGCTCTCTGTCTCATGCCGCCGGACAACTGGTGCGGATATTTTTTCTGGGTACCGTCCAGTCCGAATTCTTCAAAATAACGGCTGGCTGTTTCCCGGGCAGAGCTCTTCTTCAAACCTTTTATTCTTAAAGGCAAGGATACGTTATCCAGAATAGTCTTAAACGGCAGCAGCAGATCCTTTTGCAGCATATAACTGATTTTTCCGGCTTTCCCGGTAATATCCGCTCCGTCTAATTCCACGGTTCCGGAATCCGGAACCAGAAGACCCGACAATACGTTAAACAGTGTCGTTTTACCGGCTCCGCTTACTCCTAAAAGGCAGACTATCTCATCTTTATTTAATTCTATGGATATATCTTCTATGATTTTTGTTCCGTCAAAGCTGACATGAATGCCTCTTGCCGTTAGCTTCTCCATGTGGTATTTCCTTTCTTACTAAAAAATTATCTTGTGCATCGTTCTGCTTATGATGCACTAGGTAAGAAATCGTTGCTGAAACCGGTACCCGCCGGAATTTCCTGTTCAATTAGCTGATTCTCATATAACCAGGCGTAGAATCCATCCCATCTTGCCGGATCAATATAACCCCATTGCGTTACTTCCGCTTTATACTGGTCTTTTAACCAGTTCTGACTTATCTTTATGAGTGCGGGGTCTAATTCCGGAACTGCCTTTACTAATATATCCGCCGCTTCATCCGGGTTGGCAATGGCATATTCATAACCCTGTTTTACAGCGTCCAAAAACTTTTTGGCGCCTTCCGGATTCTTGCTCAGGTAATCATTATTCGCTATAATAACCGGGCTGTAGTAATCAAGTTCCGTACCGTAGTCCGCGAAATTCTGATAGTTGGTATCCAGTCCGGCTAATTTTGCAGCCATACCGTCCCATGCATAATAAACCCATACGGATTCAATATCGGTTTGAAGAGCTGTTACTACATCCGTAACCGTATTTGGTATTAATTTAATCTCATCAAAATTACCACCGTCATCTTCCACTATCTTCTTTATAATGGCCAGTTCAATAGGAGAATCCCAGGTTGCATAGGAGTGTCCCGCCATTTTGGAAGGTTTATCAATCCCCGTAGTCTTAAGTGAGAGGATACCGGATGTATTGTGCTGAATCACAGCTGCTACAGCTGTAACCGGCATGGAATTATCGGAGGCAAAGGTAGGTGCCAGAGTATCCTGAAAACTGATTCCAAACTCAGCTCCTCCGGCTCCAACTAATTCAGTCGTACTGCCTTCCGGAGGCTGCATAATCTCAACCTCAAGTCCGGCAGCCTCAAAAAATCCCTTTTCCTGAGCCACATATAGACCGGTATGGTTGGTATTTGGTGTCCAGTCCAGTACAATACGTACTTTTTCCTTTTCTCCTGATTGAGCTCCATTGTCGCTGACGGAGGCTGTACCCTCACCAGCTGCGGTATTTTCTGAGGATGCGCTGTCCTTATTGTTATCTGCGGATTCATTCTTATCTCTGTTAGAGCAGGCTGTTAAGGCAGAAACTGCCAGAACACCTGCCATTAATATTGTAAATAATTTCTTTTTCATAATTTAACCTTTCCTGCCCGCATTTATCTGCGGTATTTATCATATAGCAGGGTGAGAATCTGCTATGTTTTGATTTCCGATTCTTTTTCAGCTTTCCTGATATGTCTCTGTAATCGATCCTATTTGCTTTCATCCGGGTATTACAGAGCGTCATGCCATATGTCTCTAATTTATATTAAATCATATTACGTAGTTTTATTCTGTTGTATTTCTACTTGTCTTTTTCCCGGTACCCCTGTCCCAGGGCATCAACGCTTTCTGTAATATGGTGACCCCTAACATCAGCAGAAGACTGATCAGGGAGATAAAAAATATAACTGCAAACATTTTATCATAGGAATAGGACTTGCGTACTCTTGTCATATATACCCCAAGGCCGTTAAATCCGCCCAGCCACTCAGCTACAACGGCGCCGATTACGGAGTAAGATACCGATATCCTAAGCCCTGCAAAAAAGTGACTCATGCTGCTTGGCAGCTTTATATGGAAAAAACGCTGCATACGGTTAGCCCCCATAGCTCTCATTAAATTAATTGCATCCTTGTCTGCAGAACGGAAACCGTCCAGCAAGCCAATGGTGATAGGAAAAAACGAGGTTATTATAATCAGGGTTATTTTGGGAAGTATCCCATAACCGAGCCATAATACCAATAGTGGTGCAATGGCTACCGTAGGCACGGTCTGGGTAATGACAAGAACCGGATAAATAGCCTTATAGGCAATCTGAAACCGGTCCATAAGCACCGCGACAAAAAATCCCAGTATAATTCCCGAGGATAATCCGAGAAAGGCTTCCGTAAGTGTTGTCCCTGCATGGGACATTAGTAAGGCAAAATCCTTAAAAAATGCAATCACTACATCTACCGGAGACGGGAGCATGAACTTAGGAACAAAACCCGCCGCAGAGGCTACCTGCCAGAAGGCTAAAATAATTGCAATAGCCAGAACCGGGGATATTTTATATATGATGTTTTGTAACTTTTTTATCAATGGTTAGTACACCACCCTCCGGCGCAAAACTTATTTTTACGTAAGCCGCTACTTTCGGACACCCTGCTTTAATGGCTATATACTGACAATTCTTCACGATTTCCATTAATTCTTCATACTCGCCTTCAATAGCGGTTTCACAGGGTCCGACATAATAATTTAAACCTGTACTTTTTATATAGGCAATTACCTCATCCACAATCCGTATTACTTCTTCATCGGTATCAACATGAGGTAGTACCTGTATAGCTACATTTGCATTCATTTTTTATACCCTCTTATATCCCAGACTAACCTGGGATATTGCCACACTTAAATTATGTAAATCCAATTTCATATAATGAAATTAATCACATGGCGGCAACCTTTCTTTTTAAATTATGTTTTACTTTAACCTTGATTTTATTTGCCTGAAGGTTTATTTATTGTATGGGTAAGTTCGGAGAACTTTCCTGGCAATAAAAAAACTCTCCGATGCCGGAGAGGTATATATCTGCTGGTGTATAACTTAAAGCATACTAATATACATCCCTACGCCGGCATTATCCGGATCAGGTACGAACAGTTCTCACTGTTGCAGGGTTTAAAACTTTCATTAGCTTACTCTCAGCCTGATTTATCAGGCACCCCTAGTTCATGGCAAGTGTAGCATAATAAGGTATTGATGTCAATACTTTTTTACTTGGCCATATCTTTGCTTTTTATATGGAAATCTTTGCGCTTATTTATTTGAACAAACCTTTGCGTTTATTTATTTGCGCAAACCTTTGCATCCATTGGCAGCGCGAATATTACGAACGGACGGAAAGACGGCACGGGTTACGTTGTTTATTAATGATAGCCGTGATATTTTACTCCTAAAACAATCAATTCATCGGCATCATGAAATTCCGCAAGAGAACAAAGGCTGCGATTTAGACCATCCATCTCTACTGCTTTTTCTTTTTGAATATTTATTTCCTTAACAATAAACCTTTTCTTTTTTCTGTCAAAATTGCAATCTACAAACCCTGCCAACTCATTTTTAGTTAAAATTGATAACGGCCATTTCATACCCTTTTTCTTAAAATACTCGAAACTAAAAGAATAAGAAAAAAAGGTGTTCAACCAACGCTTATCTCGTATAATCCCTTCCATAGGGGATAGCAAGGAGACTTCATCTGTACCCTCTGCCCCGTGTTGTTGCAAAGCTGCTAACAACTTGTTTGCGGCAACATAGGTTTTCTTTAAGCCCTCTACAATGATGTCGGTAATCAGTTCCTTAAACCTAAGCGATGCAATCGCCATTGATATGTCTTCTGTATTCAATCCGGTAATCGCTTTCATATGAGTTATGTCGGTAATTCCAAACGAACAAATGAGCTTGTACAAAATAGCCTCAACAGCGTCAATGCTGTTAATTTCAATCACAGAGGATTTATCTTTCAGCAAATCCTCCCTCAAGGCAAACACGGGTTGCCTGAATGTTCCGGGCAATCTGTCACAGACGACTATATCATTGGTTTGTCTCATGTCAAAAAAGACTTGAAAAATAGGGAGATAACCATTAATCAACCCTTGTTTTCGACTCTCTCTAAATGCGTTCCGTTCCTCAGTTAGGCCAAGATACTCCCATAAAACGTGTTCCGTGCAGGAGCGTATTTCATGAAATGCTTGTCTTAGCTTCTCCTCTTCTGCCAATAGTTCATTGCTTCGGCGCTCACATTCTTGTTGCGCTCTTGATTTTCCCCAGCGAACAATTCTTTCTGTTGCAGTATTATATATATCTAATTCACAAGTGGGAGTAATAAAAAGATTCCGCTTAAAAAGATTCGCTTCAACAAGTTCCCTTTCTTCATAAGCGATTCTGTCGTAATCTGTGGCCTTAAAACCAGGCACTCTACTCCAAAGAACTAAGTAGTGATTTAAATGCAAAATAGGACAGGGATCATACTGTATACCCGATAAATCGGACACCACCTGCGCAACATTGTTTTTCTCTTTTTCTAGTAGACACTGACCCAAAAGAATGAGTGTTCTTGCTTCATCTATGGTTATTAACATGACTATACATCTCCAGTCCGCAAGCCGTCCGCAGACGGCACAATCTCTGCAGCACCCACGGCACTTTGCCCGCGCAGCAGGAAAGTTTCATAGTGGGTTACATTCTTTGAAAAAGTATGTAAATCGTTCCCCGCCCTTGATGCGTTCTTAACGACAGTATAGCATAAAAACGTGTCCGCTTCCACAAAAATAGTAAAGTACCAGCGGTGAGGAGTAAAATTAATTAAACTTACTATTGATAAACCTATAACTCTCAAAAATCAGGTATCCACAAATTTCAGACGAAGGGATTAAGTTATCCACATTACACTTCCAGAATTCTCCTTTT
>JAEZSL010000411.1 GCA_023443925.1 Bacillota bacterium
ATAAACTAAAAATCGGTACATTTTAGCGAAAGGAGAATTCTGGAAGTATAATGTGGATAACTTAATCCCTTCGTCTGAAATTTGTGGATACCTAATTTTTGAGAGTTATAGGTTTATCAATACTAAGTTTAATTAATTTTACTCCTCACCGCTGTCATTTAATGTATTCGGTTGTATTATCATTGTCGGTTTACTAAAATGAAGTGTATCTATATAAGATTTAGATTTATTTTGAATATTGTTATTTTTAATTTGCATATTACTTTCTAAAATAATTTTACGTTTTTCATA
Organism: Bacillota bacterium; assembly: GCA_023443925.1. The sequence goes on from JAEZSL010000411.1 coordinate 292, forward strand.
CAATACTTTAGACCCATAAATATAAAAAGCTTCATAATAATCTTCATTATTATCAATTATTAACATACTATGACCATATAACAAACTATAATTTTTGTTATAATCTTTTTTCTCAAGAATCATATCTTTTTTCATCTTTTTATACATATTTATGTATTTTCTGCTTTCAATACGTATCTCTTGTGGCTTTTCTGTTACAGCATTATAAACAAGTAATAAATCTTGATTACTTGAACCTTTATAATATATTATTACAGCTATAGTAAATAGTAATATTGTTATAATAATTATTATTCCAATTTTTTTATATAGATTTTCTTGGATTTTTAACATATAAATACCCCCTCAATAATTTATATATTACCTCATTCATATATTTTTCCAATATACTTTAGAGATCCTAACTATTCAAAAAGGATTTCTTCAGGTATTGCTAGTTCTGATGATTATATCTGGATACTATCATTCAGTCTTTCTAAGTTAATAACATAAAAGCCCCGATTGGCAAATATATGCAATTTAACGACATCCATTCATAAACTTATTTTATTAAAAATGCCCCAATTGCATAATACAATTGGGACATTTATTTTTGTGTACATACAATAAAATATACTAGCAATAGTATTTTAATGTAGATCAATATAATACAGGTATTCGTCACGTTACTATTAGTCATACTTTAAATCTATTCATACACTTAAAAATAACTAATTAAAAACTATTTGTTAATATTCTACACCTGGCATATGTATTTATAAAAGAGTTTTTATAACAAGAAAAATATTTATTTATTTTCGCAAACTGTATATAGTTTATTCTTAGATGATAACCATTAAAAAAGTTTCATTTTATAAATTTGATAGATATATTGTGCATTTTTATATCGAATTATAAATGATACTTTTAACAGTAAATCATAATATATATTCATTAGCAATTTTATCAATCCTTATAAAAAGACTGCTGTAAAACTTAGTTTCAAAATTCCATAATATGTTATTCTCAAACATACGTATCACAACAGTCCAGCTTATAAATTAGAAAAGTATTTCTGATTTTTTCTTTAGTAATCTTCCGCCGCTGATAATCATTAGAATTCCACCTGCTAATCCAGCTACTATGAATAGAATTCCCATGACTAAATTACCTACACCAACCGATTTCATAGTCATATAAATTTTTTCACTCATATCTTGCTCCTATCTGCCGTAGTAAACAGCCTTTTTGATAATAGAAACGGTCTTACCTAATCTTGTCCTGCTCCATATTTTTCATAATAAGCATCAATGGAAGCTTTTAATTTTTCATCAATCACGATATTTCCATTATAAGGCTTATTGTACAAATGTTCAACTACTTCTTCCATTGTAACGATTGCTGTTGTCTTTAAACCATAAACTTCTTCGATTTCGGCTAAAGCACTTTTGCTGCCCTGTCCCTTTTCCATACGGTCAACGGATACTACGAGTCCAAGCGCAGTAATATTACCCTGGGCCTTAAGAATCGGCATCGTTTCACCGATGGAAGTACCAGCCGTTGTTACGTCTTCGATTATGATAACCTTGTCCTTATCCTGAATGGGACCACCCAGAAGGATGCCTTTGTCACCATGATCTTTTACTTCCTTACGGTTTGAACAATAACGGATTTCTTTTCCGTAAAACTCGCTGATTGCCATGGAGGCGGCCACACTTAAAGGAATCCCTTTATAGGCAGGTCCGAACAACACATCAAAATCCAATCCAAAGCTGGTTTCTATGGCTTTCGCATAATATTCGCCCAATTTTCGCAGCTGAGAGCCTGTCCTGTAAAAACCCGCATTAATAAAAAAGGGTGTTTTCCGTCCGCTCTTGGTAGTGAAATCACCGAATTTTAATACTCCGCAGTCTACCATGAATTCAATAAATTCCTGTTTATACTGTTCCATTGAATCAACCTCCATTTATTATTCTAAAATTATTTACCATTCACCTATTAAATTTTTTATATACTAGTCACAGCTGTCTTAAACCGGTCATTTTGCTTTACCGTTAACCGACTTTATCACTAATTGATACATCCAATAAGTTCATTAATATCATCAATCTTATATTTTTCCATATAAACTTCGATTTCCTTAAGCACTTTAAGAGTTGCCTCAGGATCGGTAAAATTAGCGGTACCTACCGCTACCGCTGTGGCTCCGGCCATAATAAATTCCAGTGCATCCTCACCGTTCATAATTCCGCCCATACCGATAATAGGAAGTTTAACCGCATTCGCCACCTGGTTCACCATTCTAACCGCTACCGGCTTTATAGCCGGGCCGGATAAACCTCCGGTTTTATTGGCAAGTGCAAAAGTTCGTTTATGAATATCGATCTTCATGCCCGTTAAGGTATTAATCAGGGACAGGGCATCGGCACCGCCGGCTTCAGCTGCTTTTGCAGTTTCAGTTATATCCGTAACATTAGGACTAAGTTTCATAATAACCGGCTGCCTGGCATACTTTTTAACTTCTTTTGTAATGGCTTCTACCGCACGGCTGCTTTGCCCGAAAGCAATTCCGCCTTCCTTCACGTTGGGACAGGAGATATTAATCTCTAACAAATCCACCTCAGAAGCTGACAGCCGTTCCACTACCTCACAATAATCTTCCGTTGTTTTCCCGCATACATTCACTATGATCCTGGTATCATATTGTTTCAGGAAAGGAATATCACGCTGTACAAATACCTCAACTCCGGGATTTTGCAGACCGATGGCATTGAGCATTCCACCGTAAGTTTCAGCAATCCGGGGGGTCGGGTTGCCTGTCCAGGGAATACTTGAGACGCCCTTAGTAGTAATTGCTCCGACTTTATTTAAATCTACAAACCCACTGTATTCAAGACCGGAACCAAAAGTACCGGATGCAGTGGTTACCGGGTTCTTCCATTCCACTCCTGCTATATTGACTTTCGTATTCATTCTTCCTCCAAACCTTTCCTGCCTGAAATATTAAAGAAATAGGTACTAACTATTCATAAGAATTCGGTCATAAAGCTTACAGTTCGATCTCATCCGCATAGAATACAGGGCCGTCCTTGCATATTCTCTTATTCTTTACATTGGTATGATGATCCTTTTCTTTTGACTGGCACACACAGGCCAGACAGGCTCCAATACCGCAGGCCATTCTCTCTTCCAGGGATAACTGTGCTTTTATTCCCCGTTCCGCGGCAAAGGCCTTAACGCCCCGAAGCATTGGTCCGGGTCCGCAGGCATAGATAATATCTCCATCTAATCCGGCGGCTTTTATGGCATCAATTACATTACCCTTTGTTCCGCGGCTGCCGTCCTCGGTAGAAATGCAGACACTACCGTAGGCTTCAAACTCCTTCTCTAAAAATGTCATATCACGGTAGCCCAGCACGATCTGCTTTTCGCCTTTTAACTGCTTCGCCAATTCCAGCATAGGTGGTATGCCGATTCCTCCTCCGATTAAAATTGCCTTATGTCCCTCCATATAAAAGCCGTTACCTAAAGGACCAAGGATTTCAAGAGTATCTCCGGCTTTTAGTTCTGCAAATTCCTCCGTGCCTTTTCCCACCACCCGGTATACCAGACGGAGTGTACCATTATCCCCATCCGTTTCACATATACTGATAGGCCTTGGAAGCAGCTTGTCACCACTTTTGCAATACAAAGACAAAAACTGTCCCGGCTTCGCATAAGAAGCTATCTCCCTTTCTTTAAGCCACATGCTGTAAACATCCTCTGTTAAACGCTCCTGAGAGGCAACTACCGCCGTTCTTTTAAAGGTCTCATCCATCATTTCATCTCCTGATTTTTAACCGTATGCATCGGTAAATGTAGTAGTTTTCAGTTCCCTGCTTTTAATCTTACTTATTATAATCGAAAAATTTTGGTAGCACAAGACCCGAAATCATTTTATTCGTACAAAAAAAATAGGCTGAGATTAGGTTTATTCCGTATCTCAGCCTATTCAAAATCAATTGCATATAAAACAACACGATTTCATCTTATTCTGGAGTAGTTCTTTCTTCTTTCCAGTATTTTGCACCATCCTGGGTTCTGGACAAAAATTTCTTATCAATCAGTTCTCTTCTAAGTAGAAAGAAATCCCCAAACGTATGCCAGTATTTAACGATTTCGTTTACTTCCTTTTCCGTATAATATACATCTGAGTCAAACTTTTCAGCCAGATATGCCAGAATCTCTATTTTAACACTTTTTTTGGAAGGCCATATTTTTATTTTTTTGTCTTCATCTAAATATTGATTGATACTCATGATTTACCCCTTTTCTCACATACGGCTTATGTAATTATAAAAGCCAGTATTCTTTACAATCTTTCGTACGGTCCATAAAACCATACTCAATCAAATAGCGTCTGATGGTCGGAAAATCGTGATAGATTCCTTTGAGTATCCGGTTTAATTCTTTCTCTTCATAATTACGCCCATGCTGGAATTGTTCTGTAATCTTCCTAAGAACTACGATTTTCTTTTTTTCCCTCGCAGGAAATTCTATCAGTTTAAGAGGAGTAAGAGATGAAAAAGCAGTTTTGATAATCTTTTCCTCCTCTTCATTGGTCGTTATATACCTGTCGTCAACCATTGTCGCAGTATTATGAATACTTACCAGATTCTCATGGATCGGGTTTCCTTTTAAGGCAAGCTCGTAAACAGCCAGGTACATTTTTGCCTGTTTTGCCTTTTCCCGGAACATAAATTTCTGATGCCGCACCGTGGAAGGTGAAATGCCAAGCTGCTTCGCTATATCATTATCGGATAACCCCGCACTGATTAAGCCTAATAAACTTTTCTGATTATCCGTAATTCCAAGGTATTTATTCTCCGAATTCAAAAGCTGATCATACACCTTGCCATGTTCTTTGGATATATGAACAGAAATTCCTGACCGGCTGTCAAAAAACCTGCCGTCAAAGGGGTAGATTTCACCGGTATAAAACTCTTTTCCGCAGTGATTGCAGATATATTTATCATTTTCTTTATCATAGTGGTATCCATTTTTGATTTCTTCGATATTCAATTCGGTTAAATCGTACTTCATTGTATTCTCCATTTAAAGATTCTTTTTGTATCATTCTTATAATATACCAATCTGCTTAATGTGTCAACATATATTATTTATGTTTGTTATTTTAATAAACAATACTATTATATGTTTATATTATTTGTGTTTCAATGGTGTACCCTCGCTGAATTTTCTTGCCAGTTTTTTATTGTTTTCAATTGAGTATTTTTTTCTTCTATTACATATTATAGAAGCACAATAAAAGCCGTACAGTCGTTAATTCCGGCCATACGGCAACGTTAATATAAATTATAGACAATTGAATAGATTTAATATATACTTTAGATACATTTTACTACTGTCAGGTTCTAATTATTTATTCATAAGGTATGCAGAAAGGGAGACAAATATTGTGGGAAATATATATGAGATAATTGATGAAACCAGATGGAAAAGGACTTTGCACTGTCAAATATTTAGAAACAGTATAGAACCCTCCTATTGCATTACCTTTGAATTGGATATTACAAATTTCTTGGAAAAAGTCCGGGCAGAAAAATATTCCTTTACATTGTCGCTTATCTTTGCGGTTTCAAAATGTGCAAATGATATAGAAGAATTTCGATATCGTTTTCTTGATGGCCAAATTGTGCTTTACAAAAGAATTAATACAGCATTTACCTATTTGGATAAGAATACTGAGCTTTTCAAAGTTGTTAATGTTGACATGCAGGACACTCTAGAAAGTTATATTTCTGTAGCAGCCCAAAAAGCTGCATATCAAAAAGATTATTTTACTGGACCATTGGGCAATGATGTATTTCAATTTTCGCCTATGCCATGGGTATCATATACACATATTTCACACACAAATTCCGGTAAAAAAGATAATGCTACTCCATTATTTGATTGGGGAAAATATTTTGACAGAGACGGGAAGAAGATTCTTCTTTTTTCCGTTCAGGTGCACCATTCTTTTGTAGATGGAATACATATTGGAAAATTAGTTGATTCATTACAAAACTATTTGAATAACATATAAGTTTCGAGCATCAAATTATAAGGAATATATAAAATTATGGGGAGCGGCAGCTTTATGCCAACGCTCCCCGTTTTCCTCAACTACACTATCGCCGTAAGTTAAAGCGAATGGTTCACCTGTATAACAGGTGGTTTCAAACTACCCCTGTTCTTTCACAATATAGATCGGACGGTTTTTAACCTCCAGGTAGGTTTTAGCCACGTACTGGCCTAAAACTCCCATACAAAATAGTTGAAATCCACTGAGAAACAGTATAATACAGGC
>JAEZSL010000034.1 GCA_023443925.1 Bacillota bacterium
AAGGCACGAAGACTATGTAACCAATTATCTGATCTTTGGTATCGAAGAATTCGGGGGAGCCAGAAATACCGATTCCATGATGATTGCCTCCATCAATACCAAAGATGATACCTTAAAGCTTACCTCGTTGCTTCGTGACAGCTATGTTGATATACAAGGTTATAAAGCAAATAAATTGAATTCTGCTTATGCAAAGGGCGGAGCGAGATTATTGGTTGATACGATAGAAAAGAATTATAAGGTCCAAATCGACGGTTATGTATCGGTTGATTTCAAATCCTTTGAGAAAATAGTTGATCTATTAGGCGGCGTAAAAATTGAGCTGGGGAAAGAAGAAGCAAGATACCTTAACAAAACCAATTACATATCCCAAAAGAAATATCGAAATGTAAAAAAAGGTGTTAATCATCTCAATGGCAATCAGGTAATGGGATATGTCCGCGTACGAAAAGTAAAAACTCTGGGCGGAGTAAATAATGACTATGGTCGTATTGTCCGACAGCAAAGAGCTTTAAAAGCGATATTTGATAGCTATAAATCTCCAAAAAATCTGTTCAAAATTCTATCCGTTACAAAAGAAAGTCTGGGCTATGTAACAACGAATTTAACACAGGATCAGATAGAAAAAGCAATGGCGGACGTGGTTGAGAATAAAATAACAACCTTGGATACCTTCCGAATTCCGGCTGACGGAGCCTTTGATGCTCCTAAGAAATACAATGGAATCACTTATCCGATTGTTTTAGATTGGGATAAGAATAGAGTTGAATTATATAAGTTCATATTTGATGATACAGAGAAGGAAGCGGTTGCCGCATTAAAGTGATAATTCAGGATTGTTATGTAAAAAATATATATCTCAATACCTGCTCGAAGGAGCAGGTATTTTCATAAATTATTATTACTACTTATTCTCTCAGATTAGATGGACCGAATGGCTCAGGGAACAACGACTATAAAAAATTTACAGATTAATTATATCCGACGGATGACATGGCCAGTGTTTTTTGCGTACCATTAATTATGTAAGGAAAAAGGGATATCGAAAGAGATTGTCCCAAAAAAATGCAGACGGATTTATTTGTGTTAAAATGGAGTTGCCAAATGCTCGCTTGACACCAAGGAATCCCCAGTCCCATATGATGGCTTGGGTCTGGCTGGCAATACTGTCAAACCGCACTTTAATCTTGAGGAACAGCAGATATTGTCTACTTTATTGTCATGGAACTTCCCATTTGTGCCATAGAAGACAACAGTGCTATTTTCGGGGCGGGTGACCATATCTCATACACTGGACTAATCCATGGGGTAAGTAAAGTTAAAATATACCCCCTTTCACAAGGAAGCCTGTTGGTGTAACTATGATTTACCAACCTTTGACCATGAGGTCGAATTTAAAGATATCGCAAGGTTAAGCATCACAAACAGAGCAATAGAGTTTTACATTGGGTTATATAATGCGGTATAAATGAAAACAGAGGACTTTTATGGAAAACACACGATTAATTATGTTAGAGGGATTACCTGGGACAGGAAAATCAACAAATTCATTTTTTTTGTCAATGCAACTTGAATGTGAAGAAAAAACAGTAAAATGGGCTCACGAAGTAGCACGACCGCATCCTGTTTTGTTTTTTAGTGAAGCGTGCTTAACTAAAGAGGAATATGATTCAATATTGAAAGCATACCCAAATTCTGAACCTATATTAAATAAAGTAGCTGTATTTAGGAAAAATACAATAGGAATTGACTTACTTGAACTCGAATGGAATTATATAAACGATATTGGTACAAGTTTTTTACAAGCATTACAAGAATATGATGTTATGACTTTTCCGCTTGATAAGTATAAAACTGTAGCTTTGGAAAAGTGGGCATACTTTACAGAAAAAGCTTTAGAGAATGAAACCGAGATTTATATACTGGATAGTAGCATATTCCAGTATCAAATCTTTACTTTCCTCCTGAAAAATGCTTCATATAAAGAAATAGAGCAGTTTTTTGGGAAGTTAATAAAAATTGTAAAACCACTGAACCCAAGCCTTGTATATTTTTATAGAGAAGATACACAAGAAACAATTAATTTTCTGGAAAACCTTAGAGGAAAAGAATTTATGGAGTGGATATGGGAACGGGATAAAGACCAACCATACTACATTAATAAGCCCAGAGAAGCGGAAAGTCACAAACAATTCCTTATAGATTATGCCAATATTGCTAAACAACTTTTTGATATAGCAGATTGCCGAAAGACTTCAATAGAGATAACCAATCAAGACTGGAAAACATACGAAAATGAATTATTATCATTTTTTGGAGCAAAACTCAAATCACATCCGAATGTTCTTCCGCCAAGCGGGATTTTTAAAAATGAATGTTTAAACCAAAGCATTGAAGTAAACGGACTGTCAATTAAAGACCCTTACGGAGAAATGAGAACTATTATACCAAAATCTAATTGTGAGTTTTATGTCGAGTGCTTGCCTGTTATACTGCACTTTGATGGAACAGAGAAGATAGTTATATCTGGCGGACAGATATGTGACCAGTGGACTACTTTCGGAACACAATTTGTGAGAGGTTAGTAGATTTATTGACTGAACAAAATAAGCAAACTGAAATACTATGCTGGATTTAAACTCCTCACATGATTATACATTTTATCTTCGTTGAGACTACATAATATAACGACCGTGTTCCTCACAGATGACAGCCTGTTAAAAATGCTGTACCTAGCCACGAGGGACATCACAAAAAAATGGTCAGGGCATCGTCAGGACTGAGGGCATACAAACATGGGCAAGAACCAATGAGAAATGGTCTTGCCCATAAATTACAATAAAATTTTATATCAGTTTTTCGAGTTTACACGTACTTTAAAACGGTCTCATTTTCTTCGTTTGATCTTTCCTTTTATTCGCTCACATATAAATGCTTCCACTCCACCGATTAGACCTACTATTATTGCTTGAATCCAATAATTATCAAGAGATATAAAGAGTGTACGTTGTAACGTAAAAGCTATAATAATAAATACTACAATTGCTACGGTATAGATTTTCCACATTTTTACTCACCTGCTTTCTAATAGATTGTGTATGTTCTCGATCTCACTAGCGGAATCCAAACTTGAAATTTTAAGTCTTTATTAATGTACTTTCTAGTGAGTGTGCCACCTATTATCCAACCTATTGCACCGCCAATTGCTTGTGCATAAACGAGACCAGGACCGGTTCCACTAAAAATAACTGTTGCTATTATTATACCTAATGCAGAGCTGCTTGCAGTTATTACGTCACGCAAAAAGTCTCTTTTTAGAATAATAGTTATAGTAGCATTTCCTGTTGGATCAACATTAAAGACGGGATTATTGGCACAATAGATATACGAATTAGGGAGCAAAGTTAAAATATTTATAAATCGAGCTGGATTTTTTGTATATACGTCAATAAGTCCTTTTGTAATCAGTGGATTTTCTGCATTAATAAATCTTCCAATACTCGGATCATAATATCTCGCCATCAGATAATATAATCCGGTATATTCATCGTACCGATATCCGGCATACCGATATGAATTAGCTGATGCCATTGTTCCCAATTGCCCTGTGACATTTCCCCAAGCATCATACTCATAGGTTGCCACAATAGCTCCATTACTATTCGTCAATCCAATTGTATCACCATGTGCGTTTAAATGATAATAGTAAGTTGCACCGTTTTTGGTAAAAGTTACAGGATTTCCGAAAGAGTCCCACGTATATTCGGCCGTAATATTGTTAGCAGCATCTGTTTCGTATATAACCTTATTGTTATTATCATTATAATGAAAATAAGTCGTGACGCCCGACACAGTTGCACTTACCCGTCGTCCCTTATCATCGTATACAAAGGATGCAATCATATTTCCGGCTGAGTCCTTCACCTGTTTTAACTGATTGATCTCATCATATACAAAGATTCGATTACCGTTATTTATCAGGTTACCGTTTACATCATAGGTGTATTGCTGCGCTCCAACAAAAATAAGTTCATTTGCACTATTATAAGTATAAGCAGTTATAGTAGCACTTCCAAAAGGCGGTATATACTTTTTTTGAATAATATTGCCGGCTGCATCATATTGATAATCTATTTCTGCACCTTCTAAAGATGTTTCCTTTACTAATTGATTTAATGAATCATAATTATATGAAAGATTTCCCACACTGGTTATTATATTAGTGGTATTTCCGTTTGTATCGTAAGAGTATAATAAGAAGTCAAACGGTGTACTACCCGTATTGTAATTTCCTATGGAAACTATCCGGCCCAAAGCATCATAGACAAAAGTTGTATAAATTCCGTTTGAACGTTGAATCGTTACAACATTTCCCCGTTCATCATAAATGATGTTAGCAAGGTTTGCAGAATTTCTTTGGAGCGCAATCATTTGATTTAATTTATCATAAGTAGCTCCAAACCCAGCACAAGAAAAGGCTACTGGAAAGTTTCCAGTAGCACACATTCTACTCAGGCAGCGAGCCCTTACTGTTTACTTATTAAAATATTTATTTAACTTGTTGGGAATACTTCATTTCTTAGGAAAAACTTTTTATTCAAAATATAAATTCCACACCAGCCTAGCAATAATAACAATTCTGCCAGGACAACAAGCCATAGTACCTGCGTGTACCCACCAATAATGCAAAATATAGTATTAACCAGAGGAATACCCAGGAAAGTAAACATGATTGGAAAATCTTTTCTGTAATTCAAAGATCTAACAAACCGACGATCCCAGAACTTAACGAAGGCTAACAATAAAACTCCCACTGTAATTACAGAAAGTGCAATCAACATTACCCATTGCATATTAGAAGTTCTGGGGAAAAATGGTCCCATAAAATTAAATAAATTGGATAAAGGTGAAACCAAACAAACGAGAGAAAGAATGGAAGCCAATATCGGATATAAATAACCAATTAGATTATTGTAGCCTTTCTTTTTATGCCACCATTCACCGATTAAAATAAATGTAGTCCAGTATCCGGCTATATAAATCCATCCTGTAAAATTCATGACTGGTTCCCCATATATTACAGGTTCACCAGGTATCGGGTAATAACTCCATCTGCCAATGATTCCTTCCGAAGTTTGAAAAATCTGTTTTACTGCAACTGGATCCAATGAAAAGTCAAAAATCATAGCACTAAGTCCAGTAATGAATGGTTTCGTCCATGACGGTATATTTATCGTCTTCAATACACGTAACGTTGAGTAAACGATAAGAAACTCGATAATTGGAACAGTTAATGGTATATTGAATATCATTAGGATACTGCGTCCATATGCGTAAAAACCTTCATTTCCCATAAGTCCCATAGATACCGCAACATTTTCAAAGGCTGCGGCATAGAAAAAGACAAAACCTATGAATTGCATTAAGACTATCTTTGGACGCTGTTCGTTATTAATTATATAAAAAATCATTAAAGTGGCAATTATTAAAACTAAAATATCTTGAATAAGCCATACAGGAACTAATGTTATATTTCCCATTGTTTGTACCTCCATTTAAAATTATGTTTGTATTGAACGTTCAAATATATTATACTGATACAGTGTTACTTAATCAACAGGCAGTTCGATAACATTACGTTCGATATCTTACAAACGATATAAGTATTGTTCGTTTACTGATTTATTTAGGGAGGATATTATGGCATATGAAAAAGCAGATCATCGAGTGAGATATACAAAGATGGTTATTAAAAATAGTTTACTGGAACTTATGAGAGAGCATCCTATCAGCAAAGTTACAGTGACAGATATATGCAAGAAAGCAGATATAAACCGCAATACTTTTTATTCACATTATGCGAATCAGTTTGAACTTCTATCAAATATTGAAGATGAGTTATATGAAGAAATCAGACAGGTTGTGGGACATACTATGAACCTTGAAGCTTCTGGAAAACTATCATATGAAATTTGCAAGTATATAAAAGCAAATAGCAATATATGCGAAGTATTATTTTCAGAGAATGGGGATAAAGATTTATTAGAACGTATTCTTTATATCAGCCACGATTTAAATATAGAAAAATGGAAGAAGGAAGTAAAACATATAGATCAAAAGTTATTCGATAATTGGTATACATTTACTTCATATGGCAGTATAGCCATAATAAAAAAGTGGGTCAATAGTGGTATGAAGGAAAGTCCCAGTAAAATTGCTGCTTTTATTGATAAAGCGACAGAAGCAGTACCGAAAAATTTTATAAATGCGCCATTTCATGATGATAACCGGTAAATTTTAGAATATCGAAAGAGCAATAGAGCCTTTGCTTGGACCTATGAAACGTCTAAAAAGCAATTTTAGAAATATATCCTGCCGCCAAGGACCCACCAGCTTTAGGTGGCATCTTTTTTGACTGTTCAAGGCACGTTGAGACGGTGGTATTACTACAATGAAAAAATATCTAAAGCTCCTTTATTTTGGCATTTTGAGTGTCATATGCTGCTCTCAAAAAGCGACCAAAAATAGAGAAATAATAGAAGAAGATTCATCGATTTGCTATAAAAACGAGCTCATACTACAAAAAAATTGCTGATGTGCTTATTCATCATACCAGCTGATGTTTTTTATTCTTTTTTAGCTGATAAGAATTTTTGTTGGTCGGGATATAAACCATAGATGGAAAGAATCTAGGCAGAAAAATGGCCAAGCGGTTCAAGGGTATGACTTTGATAGACAGGAATGTCTTCAGAAAATCGATAACAATAATGTCCCCTATATGTCAGAAAGAGCTCTCTGATATACAGGGGATTTTTTGTGCTTTGAAATTACTTCATTGATAAAATAGGATATAATTCCAATTGTTTCGACAAAATATCTATATTAAAATGAAATTGTAAAATAAATAATCATAAGTTAGAAACAACATGCAATAAAACACTATATTGGAGCGTTATCATTATAGAGGAGGAACACCTGATGCTAATTTTTTGTGATATGGCAGATTCACAAAATCGTTCTGTTGTTGGTTCTATGAAGTTAATCATTGACGAAACTATTTTTAACCGAATAGCAGAAAACGATATGGCTGCCTTTGAGGAGTTTTTCCATCTGACCGAACGCAGTGTGTACGCTTTTGCGCTCTCAATCCTGCAAAACAATGAAGATGCATTAGATGTGATGCAGGACACCTATTTAAGAATCCGCGGAGCTGCGCATCTTTATAAACCTATGGGTAAACCGATGGCTTGGGTATTTACTATTACACGAAACCTCGCTATGAGTAAGATAAGGTCAAGGACAAAAACGCAGGAGTTTGTAGAGGAAGAACTTGAGAATAACCTTTCCTTTTCTTATGTTACAAACAGCGATGACAGATTAATCCTGCAATCCGCTTTGAAAATTTTAAGTGAGGAAGAGAGAAAAATCATCTTACTACATGCGATTTCAGGCTACACGCATCTGGAAATAGCTCGAGATATCGGAATTCCACTCTCGACGGTGTTGTCAAAATATCATCGCGGTTTAAAAAAATTAAAAAAGTATCTAAAGGAAAGCGGGATGCATAGATGAATAAAAAGAATATAGAAAAATCCATAAGCAGATCTTTAAGTCAGGCACCTGCACCAGACTTCGCGACGTTAGTGAATTTGCCTTATCGTAGGTTGGAGGAACATGATTTTATTACAAGACAGGAGGTAAAGCAGTCCTCCGGATATATCAGACAATATGCAGTAGTACTATCCCTATGCTTTACCCTGCTTCTTTTTGTTGCAGGCGGTTGGTTTTACCAATACAGGCTGCCAAGCAGTATGATTTCGTTGGATATTAACCCTAGCATAGAGATCAAAACAAACCGGCATGATCAAGTAATATCCGTCAGTGCATTGAATAAAGATGCTCAGAAAGTACTCCAAAGCCAGGACTTTAAGCTAGAGGAGCTAGATACAGCAGTAGCCTCAATTGTTACCGCGGTTATCGATCAGGGATATCTTACCACTGACAGAAATGTCATCCTGGTCTCTGTAGAGAATAATAGTATGGAGAAAGCCAAAATACTTGTGGATTCCTTGAACCTGGTAATTAAGAAAAGCGCCTCCGCCCATGAGATGAAACTTACGGTACTGAGCCAAACCTTGGAGAAGAATAAAGCTGAGTCCGAGGAGGCGAAGGAACTCGGGGTGTCGGTTGGTAAGCTTAAACTCCTGAAAAAGATAGAGATAACCAATGAAAACCTAACAGCCAAGAGTCTTTCCCATAAATCAATGTCGGAGCTGCTTGCCATAGCGAAGGAAAATGAAGTTGATCTGGAGGATACAATACAGGTGGAGGAGTCTTTGGAGGCTGATTCGACAGTAACTCCCGTGGCAGAGGAGAAGGATATGGCAGAGGATAATTATATGGAAGATCAAGCGAATTCCTCTGAACGAGATAGTGAAGAAAAGAATGAGAATAATTCCTTGAAAGCAGGCAAAGCCGGCTCC